>CAZCPH010000445.1:1988-3254 GCA_964500105.1 uncultured Mariniphaga sp.
GTTTTTCCAGTTCTTCAAGCAATTTACCAACCTGGGCGTCGATGTAACTTACACAGGCAAAATAAGCATGACGCAGCTTGCGGGCGTATGCATCGGAAACCGGAATTTCAAGTGAGGCTTCCTCATCGCCCAGCAAATAGCCGTTAAATTCACCGCTTCCGTGCAGGCTGGCTCTGTTTACATTATCAGGAATAAACGGATTGGGTGACAAAGGAATCTCATCTTCATTATACATATCCCAGTATTTTTTGGGTGCGTTAAACGGGAGGTGTGGTTTAAAAAATCCGACACCCAGAAAGAATGGTTTATCTTCTTTGGCCAGTTCGCCTATCTTCTCCAACGCCTGATTCGCTATAAGCCCGTCGGGATAACCGTTGTCAGGAACGTCGGCCATTTCGTAAGGTTTTACCTGTTTGTTTCTGCTTTGCCGGTTTTCTCCGTCGGAATATCCAAAAAAGGCATTCCAGCCCGTGCCCCATTTCCCGGGATTAAACAGCATTTCATTCCAGCTGTGCGGCAGTTCGTATTCGGTTCCCACAGTATCGGTGTATCCATAAAGCAGTCCGTCAACATAATGACTGATTTTTCCAATGCCGACGGTGTAATATCCGTTTCGGCGCAAATGATGAATGAAGGTTTCGGGTGTTTCTGTTTCGGGTTTACCGGCTATAAAATTGCGACAGGCTTCGTTGCTCAGGTGTTCCCGTGTTTTGGGCAGCATGCCGGTTAAAAGACTGTACCTCGAAGCACCGCAGGTGGGTACCTGCACAAAGTGATTGGTAAACTGAGTCCCCGATTCTGCCAGTTTGTCAATGTTGGGCGATTTGATGTGTTCGCTGCCGTAACAACCCAGTTCGGGCCGCAGATCGTCGATGGCAATGAAAAGGATATTAGGTGAATTACTCGTGTTTTTATTCTCAGATTCTGATTCTCCTAAACAGGAAAACAAAACACAAAAAACAACTAAAAAAATAAATTTTATCGGATTCATTTGATTCAATTCCCGTATTACACAACCTTCTTTACTACTATAATCTTCTGATTTTAATCTCTTTAAAATAAACCTTATCCCCGTGATCTGTTATTAAAAAATGACCACTTTCCAGCTCTCCGTAATGCAAATCGTTCTTAAATTCTATTTGTATTTCAACGCAAATTCATCGGTCAGTTTATCAATTTCATCCGCCGGCAAATGGTCTCCTGAGGCAATAATTACGCGGTATCTGAACGTTACAGATTGGCCCGGAGAAATGGAAAAATTCAGAG
>CAZCPH010000446.1:0-3250 GCA_964500105.1 uncultured Mariniphaga sp.
TAAAACGAGTGATTCTGTTTGACAAGGCTGAATCGGATTTGTACAATTTACAGCAGGAAATTTTGTCAAAAAATGCGCACGAAGATTTTGCTGTTGTTGTTGGTGATGTAACAAATCCCATGAAACTCAGAAAAGTTTTCTCAGAATATTCGCCTACAATGGTTTTTAATGCTGCTGCCTATAAACACGTTCCGCTAATGGAGGAATATCCCAGCGAAGCCGTGCATGTAAACGTTGGCGGAACCAAAATACTTGCCGACCTGGCCATTGAATTTGGAGTTCAGAAATTTGTTTTCATTTCCACCGACAAGGCTGTAAACCCGACCAATGTTATGGGAGCAACCAAACGCGTCAGCGAAATGTACATTCAGTCGCTGGTGCAATCCGAAAAAGTATCCACCCAGTTTATCATTACAAGGTTTGGCAATGTTTTGGGTTCCAACGGTTCGGTTGTGCCGCTGTTTAAGAAACAAATTGAACATGGTGGTCCGGTAACCATTACTCACAAAGAAATTACACGGTATTTCATGACTATTCCCGAAGCTTGCCAGCTGGTACTGGAAGCCGGTTTTATGGGGAAAGGCGGTGAAATATTTGTTTTCGATATGGGCGAGCCGATCAAAATTTACGATCTGGCTAAAAAAATGATTTTGCTTTCAGGGTTTGTACCCGAAAAAGACATTCAAATAAAAACCATTGGCTTAAGGCCCGGAGAAAAACTGTACGAAGAGTTGCTGAGCGAAAAAGAAGCTTTGCAGCCAACTTACAACGAAAAAATTCTGATTGGAAAAGTGATAAAACACGACCTGCAAATTGTAAATGAAATCACCGACCTGCTTGTTAATCTGGAAGAATTGAGCCGCGAAGAACTTGTGGATCAGCTGATGCGCATTGTTCCTGAATTTATCTCGATGAACTCGCATTACAACAATAACAAAAAAAAACTGCCACCCCCGGTAGAAATTAAAAAACTCGTCAATAAAAAAGCAAGGCAACTGGCGTTGATCCACCAAAAACCCGAATAGTTACTGAAAAATTGTTCAAAACATCGGTTTCGCAACATTAATCCCCGGAAATCTGATGCCGCTAATCACAAAACAGACCGTTGATTAAAAATCTCCCCTCAAAATTTCACCTTTCCAGTGCCCAGAAGAAGTAAAGACTATTAAACCAATTTCTTTCAAAACGAAAAAATGACTAAACGCGACGAAATACCGGGGAAAATCAAGCAAAAGCCTGAATCGGGACTTTACAAAAAAGGACGGCAATTCGTATTCCGCTCCAATTTTAAGCACAAAGAGGTGCTTCTGCGCTTTAATGCCGCTGCATCAGGCTACCTGCCAAAGGCAGCGCAGGGGCATGCCGATGCACTTTCCATTTCGCTGGACATTGGCGGAAGACCTTTTCTGGTCGATCCGGGAACTACAACCTACCAGTCTGAATCGGAATGGATGAAATATTTTAAAAGCACACTTTCGCACAATACCATAAAAATTAACCTGAAAAACCAGTCAGAAATAACCAGGCCGTTCATGTGGTTCAGTCACTATGAAACCAGCATTCTGGACACGAAATTTGATGAAAACACAATTTTTATAAAAGCCGAACACGACGGGTATAAAAAAATTGGCGTTATTCATTCCCGTGAAATTAAATTTGAAAAAAAGAAAAACCTGATTTGGATTAACGACACCATAGAATGTCTGAAATCGGGGTATTATTTCGTCGAACTTCCGTTTCATTTCCATCCCGAAACAACTGTTAAACAAAACAATCCAATCAACTTTCAGGCATCTGACGAAACCGAAAGCGAGCTAAATATAATAACCGACAAAAAATTTAAAACAAAACTGGTCAGAGGACAAATCGTTCCGCAAATACTGGGTTGGTATTCCGATTCAAAAGAGCAGAAAGAACCGTGCTCAACCATCTACTGTACAGCTCTAATTGAACAAACCATTACATTTCAGACCATAATACTCGTAAAATGAGATGAGAAAATGCGAAAATCGTTTGTTATTTGTTTTAAAGCCCGATTTTTCTTTTTTTTGAACCAAATTGCAAAACCAAATTCCGGGTTCCCGGTTGTATCCGGAAAAGAAATTACAACCCAAAACAGGTTAAACATAGCGTAATGATTATAGCTGTAGATTTTGACGGAACCATTGTAGAACATAAATTTCCAGCCATTGGGGAAGAGATTCCGTTTGCTGTTGAAACATTAAAGCTTTTTCAGAAGAAAGGGCATAAACTTATTTTATGGACATACCGGTCGGGTAAAGAACTCGAAGAAGCGGTAAATTTTTGCGAAGAAAGAGGCCTGCACTTTCATGCGGTAAATAATAATTTCGACGGCGAAGAATTCGACGGCACTTTCAGCAGGAAAATTTATGCCGACATTTACATCGACGACAGAAATCTACTTGGCATTCCGGAATGGAAAAAGATTTACGAAATGATTTTGGAAAAAGAAGAAAAAAAGTAATCACAGATTTTTAGCATTACACACATAAATTCAAACAAAATGGCAAAAAAAGTTGCATTAATAACGGGTATTACCGGACAGGATGGCGCGTATCTGGCCGAATATCTGATTAAAAAAGATTATGTTGTTCATGGTATTAAACGCCGTGCATCAATGTTCAACACCGAACGCATCGACCATATTTACCAGGATCCGCACGTGGATAACCGAAACCTGATTTTGCATTACGGCGACATGACCGACAGCATGAACCTGACACGCATCGTTCAGGAAGTGCAACCCGATGAAATATACAATCTGGCAGCCATGAGCCACGTAAAAGTAAGTTTCGAAACACCTGAATATACAGCCAATGCCGATGGTGTGGGAACACTGCGACTGCTGGAAGCCATACGGTTGCTTGGCCTGACCAAAAAAACACGCATTTACCAGGCATCCACATCCGAATTGTACGGACTGGTGCAGGAGGTTCCGCAATCGGAAAAAACACCGTTTTATCCGCGCTCTCCTTACGGTGTGGCAAAACTTTACGCCTACTGGATTACCGTAAACTACCGCGAAGCATACAATTTACATGCGTCCAACGGTATTCTTTTTAACCACGAATCACCAATCAGAGGCGAAACATTTGTTACCCGAAAAATTACGCGCGCCATTGCCCGTATTGCTTTAGGCATGCAAGACACCATTTTTCTGGGAAACCTTTCAGCACAACGCGACTGGGGCCATGCCCGTGATTATGTCCAGGGCATGTGGCTGATGCTG
>CAZCPH010000447.1:0-1884 GCA_964500105.1 uncultured Mariniphaga sp.
AAAATGCCGACCCGTCGGTGCGCACCGACTTTGAATCGTTCATCAACAAAATGATACCCGAAGACGATCCGGTTTATTTGCACACCTACGAGGGAAGTGACGATATGCCTGCCCATCTTAAGTCCTCAGTCATTGGCGCCCAAGTAACCATTCCCATTACCAATTGCAGGTTAAACCTGGGCACCTGGCAGGGCATTTATTTTTGTGAATTCCGCAATTACGGGGGAACCAGAAAACTGGTGCTGACTATTTATTCGTGATTGAAAGAAGCCAAATTCACAATTTAAATTTAATGTAATCTGATTTAAGTTTTTTCTAAACGACGTTGACAGGTCTTATCGACGCTGTCAAGTCTGCAATACATAACCTGTCAACGTCTTTAGACTTGACAGAGTTAACTACGAAATAGATTCACAAATCCCAAATCTGCCTGCGGACAGGTAATACTCAAACTTCAATACATCAAATTTCTAACAGACTCTACTTGTTTGAATTTTCGGATTTAGAAAATTGGAATTTATGCCATAGGAATCCCTTCGGGATTTGTTATTTTTTCAAATTAGAATTGAACCCACTTCGGGGTTCTTCACATGTCCATTTATTCCCACGGGATTTACCCGTGCCTAGCTCGGGGAAGGCAACCGGATGTAAAGACACAACCCCGGAGTGGGTTGAATGATTGATAATCAACAAATATCAACTCTTAATTCGTATTATTTGGAAATTGATCATTGGATTTTATGTCATCTGCGGAGCTTTCTGTTGAATTTTTAGAAGCAATTCCTTTTTGTTTTTGCGCTCTTCTTCCAAATCATAATCATCCTGCAATCCCAGCCAGAATTTGGCTGAATTTCCGAAATAACTGCCAAGACGCAAAGCCGTATCGGCAGTAATTTTTCTTTTTCCTTTCAGAATCAAAGAAATTCTCGTTTGTGGTAATTCTGTATCTTTCGATAATTCATAATCGCTGATATTCAATGGTTTAAGAAATTCATCCATCAAAACTTCTCCGGGGTGAATATTTTTCAATTTTTCCATCTTTATTTTTCAAGCGATTTGTACTGAATACAACTATCATATTCCCAAAAGTAATTTTTCGCCACAAAAACACCAAATCACAAAGTATTCACGAAATATGGAATTTTCAATAATTTTTTGTTTTCCTTCGTGTTTTTGTGCCTTAGTGGCATTTCCTTTTACTTTTTTACCAAACATCCTATAACCTGAGATTTATTGTTTTTTGCGTGCAATAAAAGCCCTATTTTGCCGGCTGAAACAAACCAAAAAAGTATGCAACGAAATCTTTTAATGGGGGTTGAAGCCATTGGGCAGGCAGCAATAGATGCCGGAATTTCAGGCGTTTATGCTTACCCGGGCACCCCGTCAACTGAAATAACAGAATACATTCAAAACAAAAAACTGGCACGCGAACGAAATATCCACCGCGAATGGTCGGCCAACGAAAAAACGGCGCTGGAGGCCGCACTGGGCATGTCGTATGCCGGTAAACGCACCATGGCCTGCATGAAACATGTGGGTTTGAACGTGGCTGCCGACGTATTTATGAATATGGCCATTACCGGCATCAACGGCGGACTGGTGGTTACCGTTGCCGACGACCCGTCGCAGCATTCGTCGCAAAACGAGCAGGACTCCCGCTTTTACGGCAAGTTTGCCATGATTCCCGTGTTCGAACCCTCCAATCAGCAGGAAGCCTACGACATGACGTACGACGCATTTGCATTCTCAGAAAAAACCGGGCTGCCGGTGATGATGCGTATTCCCACACGGCTGGCGCATTCGCGTTCGGGTGTGGTGCAAAAACCGGTTCAGAATGAAAACAAACTGAAACTGCCCGAAAACCTGATGCAGTTTATGCTGCTT
>CAZCPH010000447.1:1894-3241 GCA_964500105.1 uncultured Mariniphaga sp.
GGACCAAAATATTACCAGAACCTGCTCGACAAACAAGGCTGGCTCACCGAATTGTCGGAAGAATCAAATTACAATGCCTATTCCGAAGGAAAAGAAAAAAGCCTGGGCATTGTGTGCTGCGGAATTGCATACAACTACCTGATGGAAAACTATCCGAAAGGCAACTGCCCCTATCCGGTGGTAAAAATTACGCAGTACCCGGTTCCCCAAAAGATGTTACTAAAACTGGAAAAAGAGTGTGATGAACTGCTGGTAGTGGAAGAAGGGTACCCGTTGGTGGAAGAGTTGCTCACCGACTTTTTCGGAAAAGGAACCAAGGTTTCAGGCAGACTGGACGGAACACTACCCCGCAGGGGCGAACTGAATCCCGACCACCTGGCCAAAGCGCTGGGCAGAGAGCTGGAAGAACCGCTTAAAATGCCCGATACACTTGTTGGGCGGCCACCATCGTTGTGCGCAGGATGCGGTCACCAGGACAGCTACGAAGCGTTGAACGAAGTGCTTGCCGATGTGGGCAACGGACGTGTTTTTGCCGATATTGGCTGTTACACGCTGGGAGCGCTGCCGCCATACAACACCATCAACACCTGCGTGGATATGGGTGCCTCCATCACCATGGCCAAAGGTGCTGCTGATGCCGGACTTTCGCCGGTATTTGCTGTAATTGGCGATTCCACGTTCACCCACTCGGGAATTACCGGGCTGCTTGACTGCGTGATTGAAAAATCGAACGTGAATATCCTCATTGTGGACAACGAAGCCGTTGCCATGACCGGCGGACAGGATTCATCGGCCAAAGGGCGGATTGAAAAAATCTGCGAGGGTGTTGGCGTTGCGCCGGAGCATATCAGGCTGTTTGTGCCGCTGAAAAAGAACCACGACGAAATCGTTAAAATCATTCGCGAAGAGATGGCCTACAAAGGCGTTTCGGTGATTATCGGCCGCCGGGAATGTGTGCAGCGCATAGCAAAAATGAAACGGCTGCAAAAAAAGGATGCAGAAAAAAACTTACAATAATTACAGAATAAAACATTGTCAACTAAGTCATCATGACTCAAACGGAAAAATTAATCCCAATAAAATCCTTTGCGTCTTAGCGTCTTAGCGGTAAAAAATTAAATTATGAAGACTGACATTATACTGGCAGGCGTGGGCGGACAGGGAATTCTCTCCATTGCCGCTTCACTGGGTGCTGCCGCCCTGAACGAAAACTATTTTCTGAAACAGGCCGAAACGCATGGCATGAGTCAGCGAGGGGGTGCCGTTGTGTCGCACCTGCGCATTGCTGACCATCCCATTTATTCCGACTTGATTCCCACAGGCCAGGCCGACCTCATCCTTTCGGTG
>CAZCPH010000448.1:0-3228 GCA_964500105.1 uncultured Mariniphaga sp.
TACTTGTTGAGGTCTCCCGGCCATAAACTTCTGTATAAGTAAATTCCGGCATAATGCTAAAACGCTTTTCCCTTTGTTCCTTTTTGATAAAAAGGGTAAAAAGCACTAACAGAAAAACACTAACCGCAATTAAGTATATTGATCGCACATAAAAACTTTTCATGTCTACATAAAAATAAGAATCATTATTCCCTGAAGCAGCAACAAAGCCAAACCATAAGTATAAATCACAATACCAAACAGGCGCATAAAAGATTGTTTGGTATAAATTCGGATACACCAGGCAATAAATAGCATAAATGCCAGGTGGTAAAGGTTTAACCTACCCAATGCCTTTACTAGTTTTATGTGTAATTCCTGGGGGTCGAAAAAATACAATACCGACAGCGGGTAAAAATACCTGACCTCATTCATTGTGTAACTTCCCTGAATAAGTGCAAACCATACCGCCTTTACCCAAAGTGGAAGTGAAAGGAAAAAGGTAGCAATGAGAATAATTTTGAATAACAGCTTACTTTCCAATTCAATGTTATGCCCCGTTAACCCGATTTTGATTAGCCCCATTGCAATTGCCGAAATAGTAAAAATATACAAAGGAGAAAGTATATACCTCACAAAATCAATCCTCCTCACCATATCTATATAATTCTCAAATCCGGTCTCTGCCTTGTAATTATATTCATAAATATCGCTACTCCAAACAAAATGGCTGAACAGGAATAGCCCGGTTAAATAAAACAGGGTAGCCGCGATTAACAACACCCAGGTCCGTTTTTCCAGTAGGTCTTTAATTTCTGCTTTTAACATGGGATTCTTGTTTAAACTGTTTATCCAGCGGTATTTCAAATTCAAGGTCTTTTTTGTATTCCGGGTTTAACGGATGATCGAGCAACAGATTATAATTTTCCCAGAATTCAGGATTATAATCGTATTCCAAATCCCAAAGGGTTGTATTTTTTTTCATAATATTCCTGTTCTTAATCCGGTCGTAATCTTTTCGACGTGTGGCAATTTCATTTACCATAAGTTCTGCTTCGTGTGCATAAAAATTCTCTTCATCCACTTTGGTTACCATATCAGGTATCCCACCGTAAAAAGAGACATACACCGGATAATACTTCTCATCAAATTTCCTGTACTGGATAAAATCGTGGATTGCAACAGAATCATTTTTCACAAAGGGCTTGCTTTGAGGATTGTAGCTAATTGTAATGTCTTCCGCCTTTAAAATGGCAAAGTCGCTAGCATTCACATAATAACGAATTTTTTGGAAAGTATGTGTCGTGTAATATTTTTTAAAAAGAAACTCCCATGACTCTTGTTTAAATTCTACTACATACACAAGCGCATCGTCGAAAAAACTAACATCTTTTAATGAAACAGAGTAGTGCTTGTTTCTATACAGTTTTCTCAGAAGATTTCTCCAGGCTAATCGCTCAATTCTCAACGACTTGTATAAGGGATTTTGATTTCCACCCAAAGCATTGTATAAAAGTTTTCGCCCTGTTGAAGAACTAAGTTCAGCATAGTTGTTACTGTTTCTTATTTCGTTAATTTGTACTCTCTTCTGGTCATCTGAAGTGTGGTTTTGGTGGATTGATACGGCCGCTTCGGTTAACCGGACTGTTCTGTCATTTTCCATACAATTATAAACCCTGTGCCTGAAAAATGCTTCCAGAAAATATTTTTTACCGGAATAATTGTTGTTGATTCTCGATATTACATTTTTTACAATGGAATGTACATCATTCTCGCCGGGTGTTACAACAATGTCTGCAAGCTGATAATCCCTTGGGTCAAGAAAAAAAAGCAGGGTATCTTTTCCAGCAAGTGAATTGATGGGAAAGGAGCGGCTTTCGTACCCGATACACGAAATGTCCAGCCTGCCACTGGCCAAACTGTCAGGCAGGTTCAGCATAAAATCTCCGTAGGAATTTGTAATGGTACCAACCGGCATATTAAAAACTGAGATATGGACATACGGAATGGATTGGTTGGTTTCAGTGTCAACTACGCTACCAACAAACTTTAGCCATTGCGAGTAAGAATTATTGGCATGACATATTAAAAATAACAAAATATTTAACCGCAAAATATTTTGAATCAAATTGAAAAGATTTGCTTTAATCATCATTTTTATATTTAAGCGTTTTTTAAGCGATATATGCGAGGGCTACTCGGTCCTTGACCGAATAGCCCTGTAAATAAGTCCGTTAAACTGAGCAGTACGCTTGACAATTGTTATACCATGCTAGGTATAAATCGGCCCAATCCCCCTGATAACCTCCGCCTCCGGTTATCCAGTGACAAATCATAGCGCAATAATAACCACCTTGAACTTTTTCCATTTGTTCAAAATTCAATTCTTTCATCTTATTTGAATTAATTGTTAGAAAATCGGCGAATGCCCCACTTTTGCACGTGCCAATTTGCAAAAGTCGCTCCCGGATGGTAGTTTTGTACGGGTGGTTTTCAAAACCGCCTGCCTCCCCGGGCCGGGAACAAAGTAACGCGTGGACCAAGCTCCCGGGGAGGCTTACCCAATAAATTTGTTGATATTTGGAAAAATAATCTGCATTATTTTCGGTTGTTATCCTGTTCCGGGGGTACCAAAACAGGGTTTAACATCTTTTAACTGCTATTCAAATTTATGGCATTCAAATTAAAAAAGCAATTTTTTTTGTTGGTTTTTTAATTTTTTTTTCTTACAAGGTGCTGTTTTTTAATGCCTTGCAAATTAAAATTGAAAAAATGTTTCATGACATACAAAACATAGGGTTACCTTTTTCGGGTTTAAGGAAAAGAAAATTTTTAATTTTGCACCAAACAACGAAAGTATGAAGTTTACCATTTATATAACTGTTTTGGTTGCCGGGATGCTTTTTTTCGCCTGCGGGCCGTCCGACGAAGAAAAAGCCAGTGCCAAACTGAACCTGGCCCAGTCGCTGCTGGAGAAAAATGACACAACC
This sequence comes from uncultured Mariniphaga sp., assembly GCA_964500105.1. GTDB lineage: Bacteria > Bacteroidota > Bacteroidia > Bacteroidales > Prolixibacteraceae > Mariniphaga. The sequence continues at coordinate 2,970 of CAZCPH010000448.1, forward strand.
ACTGCGTTGCGCCACCTCGACAGCATTCCACTACTTTATCCCAAAGCGGTTTATGCAGTGAATGCCGCCGAAAACCTGGTGAGCGAGGTACAGTTCGATTTGTTGCACCGCAAAGAAGCACAGCTTGATTCGCTGAAAGTAAAAATTGAGGCGCTTGAAAAACCGTTTCGCAAAGAAAAAACAGAATTCGACCGCTACACGCAGTACATCCACAACCGGCAAACGTTTCAGCGGGCGTGGGATCGTTCCTACATTCAGG
>CAZCPH010000449.1:0-3226 GCA_964500105.1 uncultured Mariniphaga sp.
TTTTCAAGTGCTTTCAGCAAATCGAGAAAATTTTCATCCGTGGTTTTTCCGTAATCGCCAATGTTTACACCGGTAAGAACAACTTCTTTATAGCCCTTTTCCACAGCTTTTTGGGCTTCTTTAACTGTATTCTCAATGGTGTCGTTACGGCTTTTTCCGCGGGCAAAAGGTATGGTGCAAAACGAGCAGTAATAATCGCACCCGTCCTGAATTTTCAGAAAACTGCGTGTGCGGTCGCCCCATGAAAATGCTTTATGGTAACTTTTAATATCAGCCAGCCGGGTGGTTTTGATTTCTGTTGTCTGACGTTTTTCGAGGTTTCCCAAATAGGCCGGAATGTGGAATTTTTCCTGTGTTCCCAAAACAAGGTCCACGCCATCGATGTGACCAACCTCACCGGGTTTCAGCTGCGAATAACACCCCACAACTACAACCATTGCATTGGGATTTCGTTTCACTGCCTGCCTGATGATGTTCCGGCTTGCTTTGTCACCCTGGTTGGTTACCGAGCAGGTGTTTATCACATAAATATCTGCTTTCTCTTCAAAATCAACGCGTTCAAAGCCAACTTCTTTAAGTGAGCCTGCGATGGTGGAGGTTTCAGAAAAGTTGAGTTTACAGCCCAATGTATAAAAAGCAGCTTTTTTCCCTTTGTAATCCATTTAAAATCATTCTAAATAAACTGCAAAAATAGAAAAAAGCTGCTTTCAGCAAATTCCCGAATTTTTAATCGGCTTCTTTACCCTTTCATTTATTTCCCCTCTTTTGGAGGAGTTAAGGGAGGCTTTTACAACAGGTTACTTGCCAGTTCGGCCAGATAACTGCGTTCGCCTTTAACCAGGTTGATGTGGGCAAACAAATCCTGGTTTTTCATCCGGTCAACCATGTAAGAGAGGCCGTTCGACTTCATATCGAGGTAAGGTGAATCGATTTGCTGCAAATCGCCGGTAAAAATCATTTTGGTACCTTCTCCCGCGCGGGTTATGATGGTTTTTACTTCGTGCGGAGTCAGGTTTTGTGCCTCATCGATAATAAAAAAGGAGTTGGACAAACTGCGTCCGCGGATATATGCCAGCGGTGTGATTACCAGTTTTTCTTCTTTCTGGAGTTCTTCGATTTTTAAATACTCCTGGCTTCGCGGATTAAACGCGTGTTTTATAACCGAAAGGTTATCGAACAGCGGCTGCATGTACGGACTGATTTTATCAGATGCATCGCCGGGCAAATAACCCAGGTCGCGGTTGCTGAGTGCCACAATGGGCCTGGCCAGCAAAATCTGGTCGAACGATTTGTGTAGCTCGATGGCTGCCGCAAGTGCCAGCAATGTTTTTCCTGTACCGGCTTTCCCGGTTAGTGCAATCAGTTGAATGTCAGGGTCAGTCAAAACATCAAGACTGAAAGTTTGCTCGGCGTTACGTGGTTTAATGCCGTAAGAAGGTTTTTTCTCCACACGCAAAACTCTTCCTGTTTTTGGTTCAAACCTGGCCAGTACACTGGTGCCGTTTCCTTTTAAAATAAAACATTCGTTGGCTTCAGGTTTGAAGCTCAGCTTCAGTTTTTCCAAATCCATCGAACCCTGTTCATACAATTTGCCAATCAGGTTGTCGTCGAAATTTTCCAGTGTTTTTAATGTTTTGTCCAGTACATTCTCGTCGGTAACCTGGTCGGTTTTGTAATCTTCTGCCGGAATACCCAACGATTTGGCTTTCATGCGCAGGTTAATGTCTTTACTCACCAAAATTGTCTTGCGTTTCGGATAGTTTTTGGTTGTAAAATCGGCAATGGCCAAAATCCGGTGGTCGGGAATATCTTCCCTGAAAGACTCCTTCATGGCATCGGAAAAAGGTTTTCCGGTTTCAATGCGCAGTTTTCCCTTGCCTTTTCCCAGTGTTTTTCCACCATTAAAGAGCTCGTCGCCCACTATTTCGTCGAGTACGCGCACAAACTCACGCGCCTGATAGTTAATTAAATCATTTCCCCGTTTAAATTTGTCCAGTTCCTCCAGCACGGTAATTGGAAGGATAATATCGTTATCCTGAAACTGGTAAATACAGGTGTGATCGTGCAAAATAACATTCGTGTCCAGAATGAAGATTTTGCTTTTGCTGGTTTTACTTAACATAGTTGTATTATTGAATTTTGCGAAATGTAGATAAATTAATACGAAATATGCGCATATAATTCAATTTTTAATAAACTTGCATCGGTTAATAAATTTTAATTTGAATAGCATTGGATTATTCTGATACGCTTGAATTTTTGTTTTCCCGGCTGCCGATGTTTCAACGTATTGGGCCGGCTGCTTACAAAGACAACCTGGACAATACAGTTAAACTGGACAACTTTTACGGCAATCCGCACCGTAAGTTTAAGACTATTCATGTGGCGGGAACCAACGGAAAAGGTTCGGTTTCGCATATGCTGGCGGCAGTATTGCAGGCTGCCGGGTTTAAAACCGGATTATATACTTCTCCTCATTTAAAAGACTTCAGGGAAAGAATACGGATTAACGGTGAAATGATTACTCAGGATGAAGTGACGGAATGGGTAGAAAATTATCGGATTAACAATGAATTGTGGAATATTGAGCCGTCGTTTTTTGAGCTGACAGTTGCCATGGCGTTCGATTATTTTGCACAAAAGCAGGTTGATGTTGCCGTAATAGAGGTGGGGTTGGGCGGAAGGCTCGACTCAACAAATATTATCTCTCCCGAAGTCAGTATTATTACAAACATTGGGCTCGACCATGTCGCTTTGCTTGGTGATTCGCCGGAAAAAATTGCCCTTGAAAAGGCCGGCGTTATTAAGGCTGGTATTCCGGCAATTATTGGTACAACACAACCGGAAACCAGAAAGGTTTTTGAGGAAGTTGCTGCCTTAAAACTGGCGCCTTTGTTTTTTGCAGATCAGGAGTACACCGTGGTTTACGGATTGACCGATTTGGACGGAAACCAGTTGCTTTCGGTAGAAAAAAACGGAGAAAAACTTTTTGAACAGTTAAAGCTGGATTTAAAAGGAATGTATCAGCAGCTAAATCTGCCGGCAGTCTTGAAAACCATTGAATTACTGCGCGACATGGGGTGGGAGATTTCTGATGAAGCATTGTTGCGCGGGCTGGCAAATGCACGGAAAATGACGGGGCTGATGGGGCGGTGGCAGGTATTAGGCTATAATCCTCTGCTTGTTTGCGATACAGGACATAATGCCGAAGGAATAAAAGAAGTGG
>CAZCPH010000450.1:0-1718 GCA_964500105.1 uncultured Mariniphaga sp.
TCCTATTCCTCCTGACGTCGGACAGGAGGGGAAAGTTCGTAGCAGGGATTTTCTATTATTTTTCAAAATATAATGCATAGCAGGAATTTCTCCTCCCGGCTTTTGTAAGCAGAGCTGGTGATTTTGAATCACCTGCTCAGTTGTGGCATTATTCACCAGCTGAACTTAAAGTCAGCAGGTGAAGCACTTACCGGCGCAGCAGTTGGGGCAGTTTGCGGAGGGTTGCGGCGGGGATGGTGAGGGAACCGTTCTTTTTTGGACATTAATCGCCGAAAATATGGGTTATTACCCCTCCTTTTTCACAGTTGGTGCACCTCCAGTGTATCGTGTCCTTGTCAAAATCAATTGCTGTTTCAATGATGCCGTGGCATTTCTTTCCGATACAACGAAGATACGTTGAGGTGAAATCTTTATGTCCTGATTCGATCGTTTCATTGATAATCAGTCCTAAAAATGAATTAAACTCCCGGACTTTTTTGGGGAGTTGATCCCATGTTTCAGCCATATTTGCACAAAATTTTTATAAAACGAGTCTTGTCATGTTATTTGGGCACATAATTCAATATCGCCTCCACGCAGCGCATGGCGGTTTGGCCATCCCACAATTCGGGGCGCTGGGGAATGCGGCCTGCTTTTAAGGCTTTTTGATATTCTTCCCTGATGCGGTTGATGTTGTTCCCTACCAGTACACTGGCGCCGCCATGTTCTTTTAATGTTACCGGACGTTCGGTGTTCCAGCGCAGGGTGAGACAGGGTGTGCCCAGCACACAGCATTCTTCCTGCAGACCGCCGCTGTCGGTGAGCATGATAGTGGCGCTGCTGTTCAGGCGCAGCATTTCGTGGTAGCCGATAGGGTGAAGGAGAATGAGGTTTTTGCAGGATGTGGCCTGTTCCCACAAGCCGAATTCTTTTAACCGTGCCTGGGTGCGCGGATGGATAGGCCAGATAACGGGCATGTCTGCGGCTACTTCGTTGGTGAGGAAGTTGAGGATGGGTTCGAGGATGGGTTTGGAATCGACGTTTGATGGGCGGTGCATGGTTAAAACAGCGAAGCTGTTTTTAGTCGGAAGACTGAAGTCGGAAGACCGAAGTGAATTCTCACGAATAATATTTTCAATGTTTAACTGAGTTGCTTTTTTGCGATTGGCTTCCAGCGTGTCAATCATGATGTTGCCGACGAATTTGATTTTGTGTTCGGGGACGCCTTCTTTGCGGAGGTTTTCAGCCGACAGTTTATCGGGTACCAGCAGCAGGTCGCTGAGGCGGTCGGTTACGAGGCGGTTGATTTCTTCGGGCATGGTCATGTCGCCGCTGCGGAGGCCGGCCTCGATGTGGCAGACCTTGATGTTGAGTTTTTTGGCGGTTACCGAACAGGCTAACGTTGCATTTACGTCGCCAACCACCACTACCCAGTCGGGTTTTTCTTCGAGGCATACCTTTTCGAAAGCAATCATGGTGTTGCCCACCTGTTCGGCGTGGGTGCCGGAGCCAATGCCCAGGTTGATGTCGGCTTCGGGAATGCCGAGGGATTCGAAAAAGGCGCGCGACATGCGGTCGTCATAGTGCTGGCCGGTGTGGACGAGAAGGTGAAGAAGCCCCCTCCGACTCCCCCAAAAGGGGGAGAGATTGAAAATAGTTTATGTTTTCAAAATACACGTTCATCTTATCATAGTTTTTTACCTATTCTTATCCAACTGTTTTTGTCTCTCGTTTCGAAG
>CAZCPH010000450.1:1728-3216 GCA_964500105.1 uncultured Mariniphaga sp.
GTTTACCCCCTCCGCCCCGCTATAGCGGGACTCGTCCCCCTTTGCAAGGGGGACATTCGAAGAAAGTGAGGTCTTGTTTTCGACTGAACGGTTATAGTTTTTAATGGCTTTGATGAATGGCGCTATTTTCATAAAGTTGGGGCGGGCGCCTACTACGGAAATGATTTTCATATTAAAATATTTTTTTAAGTTTTTATTATTCTGTTTTTAGTTGGGCGGTGCGGGTTATCAACAGATTACTTCGTCGTGACTCCTTCGTTCCTTGGAGCCACTCCTCGCAATGACAGCTTTGTTCAGGACTGTCATTGCGAGCGGACGAAGGGAGCGAAGCAATCTGTCAAAACTTACACCAACCCCTCATAAAGGTCTCTCCATTCCGGATTCATCGTTTCAATTAATTGTATCTTTTTCTTTCGTGAACCTGCTTTTACCCCATGAAATAAGATTTGAGGCGTTTTTTAATATACATTTTTCCATAATGTGTTTTTAAGTACTTTTCTCTTTTGGTTGCGTCTTGCTGATTTAAGCATCCTTCAAAATAAATCAATTTGAAGGGTCTTCTATCTTTTGTAGATTGAACTTCTCCATTTTGATGTGCCTCAAATCTTGATGGAAGATTTTTGGTATAACCAGTATACTTTTTTCCATCTTTTAAACTTTGAAGGATGTAAACCCAATAATAATATTTATAAAAATCTTCCATCATTTCACGGGGTAAAGCTGCTTTTCTCTCGCAATGGCTTCTCCAATATCTGTATAATTCTCATACCAAACAAGCTTTTCAATGTTATACCTGGCTGTGAAACTTTTTGGGTTTTGTTTGAATTTGTGCTCTTCCATACGACGCACCAGATTATTAGTTACTCCTGTATAAAGTACCGTGTTGTTTTTGTTGGTGGCAATGTAAGTCTGGTATGTACGAAGTTGCATAACTTTTAATTTTTTGGTTCTGTTTTTATTAGTAAGGTGGAGCGGGTGCGGACAGTTTGCTTCGTCGTGACTCCTTCGTTCCTTGGAGCCACTCCTCGCAATGACAGGCTTCGATGAACGCTTCCATACCGTAAAGAATTAAATTTCCACCACTGGAGCTTTATCCCAATCAATCTGATTTACCGCTGTTCCGATGTCCACAAACTCAAAATCGGTGAGCCATTTTTCGAGTTTTTTGGTAGCTCCTTTGAGACCTACATACGATTTAAACTTACGGAAGGCTGACAATTCTTTAATTACAGGTTGTTCCGCATCAAAATCCCGTGGGTGAAGGTAGCTCATCACGTAGTCCGATTGTTTTGTCCATTTTTTAATTAATGAATAAGGGAACAACCTGAAATAACCGCCACCACTAAAGATGATGGATTTGCCTGCCAGTGTTGAATAATTAATGGGCAATTCTTTTAGTTCAAAACCACTGTAATTCAAAATTGAAGGAATGGGTTGTTTGTATGATGGAAAACCGCCGTGAGCACGGGGAGCGGGGAAAATAGAGCA
>CAZCPH010000451.1:0-3214 GCA_964500105.1 uncultured Mariniphaga sp.
CCGGATATGGTCGTTCTGGTTTAACATCAGATTTTCAATTTCAAAACGTCTGATTCCCAGCAAATAATTTGTACGCACAAAAAGCCTGAATCTTTTTCTTCCGGCGTTTATCTGCCTCGATATAAAATTCAGACTGCCCTGAATTTGTCCCTGCTCATAATCGTTGTCTTTAAAATAGCCGCCAATACCACCCGATAAATAGAGGTAGCCCTGGCGTTTTACCAGTAAATTTCCGTTGGAAAGGTAGAGATGTGCATAATGGCGGTCGCCAAATTCGTTAGCATCGAAACCGTAAACCAGTTCATTTTTAAAGCCTTCGGGAATATCCTCGGTTACACCGTAGCTGTAAACCAACTGGTCTTGCAAATACCGACGCTGTGAAAAGGTGATGCCGGTCAGATAAAAAGTACTGTTCGAAAAATACTGCAACCCATCTTCGGGTGGCGATGGCCGGTGAAAGTAGGTTCGGTTAAAAACCGCAGCTGAAACTACCATCTGAGAATTCTGAAAATGGTTTGGCTTGAGCTGAAAACTTCTTCCACCCCAGGCATTAAAAAAAGCAAGGTCCATTGGTTCAGAGGTTTTTATGGGATCGTCATCCAAAATACGATCAGTCCTGAACATTCGGAGTGCAGAACCTCCAAAACCCCACTTCACAGAGGGTGTTATAAAAGGCTTATCGAGAACCAGACTAAACCCTTCTTTCAGGTAAGTATTCATGTACCCTGCAGAAATATCCACAAACTTTCCTTTGATGTTGTTAATCTTGTAAAAAGTTTCCAGCCCGGTATAGGGCTGCCGGTTTAAATGCCCGACAAATCGAAAGGAAATTTCGTGCCCAACCCCGAAAATATTCTGATTATAAAGTTCTAACGCAGCAGAGTTGCCACCGTTCACCCCACCCGAAACACCCAGCGAAAACCGATCTTTGGTCAGCACATGAACCTTAACCAGCCCGCGATAAATAGAGTCCTGTTCCAGAATAATCCTAACATCCTGAATATAAGGCAACGACCGGATGATGCGTTCGTTTTCATACATCAGCTCCGGATCAATAAAATCACCAACCTTGAACAACAGAAGCTTTTCGATGGTATTTAAATTCGATTTGGAGTGCACGGTATTTGCAGTTTTCTCGAGCCACGATTTTGCAATCCTTGTGGTGTCATCAAATGTTGGTCCGAACACTTCAAGTGGCTGAATTGAAATTTCGGAAATGATTTTACCATCCATTTTACTGTAATACTCCTTTGAGATCGATTCCTTGTCAACATACGGCCGTGGGGGCGTTACCAGAAAATCGTAAATCAGGCGGGTTAGCTTCTTTTGCTTCGCTTTGTATTCCAGACTATCATAAAACTGCTCATATTTTTGTGCATCCGGCTCTGCCGGAGTATTTTTTTCAGCCTCACCTGACTGCGCAACCGCCTTAAATGATAAGGAAGTCAGCATCAGAATAAAAATGAATTGTGATATTTTGACAAAGAAACGGTTCCACATTCCAGCTGATTCTATTTTTTCAAACTCTATGTTACAGGTTTTAAATTCGTCAGAAAAATAATGAAATTAAACACTTAAAACAGAAACAAATGCTGTTAATTTAAGTTAAAGATTCTTTTTAAAACCGCCACATTCCAGCGTTTAAAAGCAACACCGCATCTTTTCTTTCGTTTTATTGAACCGGGATTTATGAGTTAATTTTTACATTTGCCCTGTGGGAAAATTATATAAGATATACAGACGAAATGTTTACGGGGTGATGGGCACCCTGATATTCCACATCCTGCTTTTTTCATTCTTTTTGCTGGCCGATGTTAACCGGAAAGGCGAAGTGCGTGAAGAAGAACTGGTGATTGAGTTTCCTGAGATGTTGCTGCCGGAACAGGAGATCATCGAAGAAATTCAGGAACGGCAGGAAGGTGAACCGCTTACCAACCAGGCTTCATCGGGTTTGGAGCAAACACAAAGCAACAGAACAACTGTGGCATCCAACAGAATGGCGCAAAACGATGAATTCTTCGATGAAGATTATCTGCGCGAAGTGGAAGCAGCCAAACAACTGGTTTCTGATGTCAACAATCAGCTTTCAAAAGAAAAAGTAAATCTTGATGATATAGAAATGCCTGTGCAAACCACCGAAGGGATGGACCCCGAATCGATTGAAAATGTGGTTTACACCGGTGAAAGCAATATTGTGTATTACCTCGAAAACCGTTACCATGTGCGACTGCCCATTCCTGTTTACCTGGCCCAGAGTGGCGGACTGATTGTCGTAGATATAGCCGTTAACCGTCAGGGCCGGGTTGTTGAAGCCGAGCCACGGAAAAATTCGAATGTTCGCGACGAACAACTTTATCTTTATGCGAAAGCGGCGGCAACGCGTACCGTTTTCAATGCCGACCCCGATGCTCCCAACCCGCAAAGGGGAACAATCCATTACACTTTTGTTGCGCAATAACCTTCCTTTTAGAAAAGTCCGGCTTTAACATGATTTAACAATTTAAAGTTTGCGAAATTGGAAACTGCCGTTATATTTGTGGTACGTTTATTTTCATAAGTTTAGGTTTAGTTAGGTTAGTTAGTTTAATGAGAAAAGGATGGGTTGTTGAGCCCATCCTTCTTCATTTTAAGACATTCTTATAAAAATCAAATGAAACGGCCTTTTGAAACCTGGATTTTATCTGTTCTACTTTTCTTTCTTGGCGCAAACGCATTTTATGGTGGAATTTCTTTTATTCTGGAACCAGATGGGTCGTTGCTTAAAATTAATCCGGCCTGGCTGGAAAAGTCACCATTCACAAACTTTTTGATTCCCGGTATTTTACTCCTGTTATTTTTGGGAGTTTTACCTTTGATTGCGCTTATTGGATTGTTTTCAAAAAAGAAATCGGGGTTTCTCTCTGTATTAAACTTTTTTCCTGAAAAGCACTGGGGCTGGACTTACACGATTTACAACCGAAACCAATCTTATTCATTGATAAAATCAACCAGATGCCATGACAAGTTTTAAAGGAAAGGTTTTCAACTTCGCAGTGCGAAACAGTTATTTGCTTCGGGCAAAACTGAAAAAAGAGACGTTCACCATGAACACTTCCATTGAAAAATTCAGGGAAGATTGCGAAAAAGGTGCTGCCAGGTCTGCAAAAATTCCGAAAAATATTCAAATAAAGGAACAGTTCATCGAAGGAATAAAATCGGAATGGTTGATTCCTGA
>CAZCPH010000452.1:0-3210 GCA_964500105.1 uncultured Mariniphaga sp.
TTGCTGCCTGCAGGCAGTTATTTAGTGGGATTAAAAACAGCTGATGCTGTGAATGATTCCGGAAAATTTCCGGGAGATTTCCGAAAACAACTAAATCAACTTTTTGGGCACCCTTTGTTTTTTACATTTCAAATCTTGCTCAAATTAAATCGTTGAAATTTAAATAAATGCGAAAGTTATTCCTGCCGGTTTTTTTTATTTTATTTTTCATGGCTGCTTGTACCGATACAGAAAACAATCAGTATGCTGAAGAAACGGAAATCAGTGAGCTTTTAAATCGGATGACCCTGGATGAAAAAATAGGTCAGATGTTTCAGGCTGCTGACTTTTATTTTGCCAGCGATGAAGAGTTGAAAAATGCTGTGCGGGAAGGACACGTCGGTTCGTTTCTGAATATTCAGGGTGTGGAAAGAGTTGTTGAAATTCAGCGAATTGCCAAAGAAGAAAGCCGGCTTGGCATACCGCTTTTATTTGGCCGCGATGTCATTCACGGGTATCGTACCGTTTTCCCCATTCCATTGGGAATGGCAGCTTCATGGGACACTACCCTGGTGAAAAAAGCCATGCGCATTTCTGCAATTGAAGCAGCTTCCATGGGAATAAACTGGACCTTTGCCCCCATGATTGACATTACCTGGGACCCGCGCTGGGGCCGTATTGCCGAAACTGCTGGAGAAGCTCCGTTTTTAGCTTCACAGTTTGCCAAAGCCATGGTGGAAGGTATTCAGGGAAATTTAAGCGAAGCTTCGGCCATTGCCGCATGTGCAAAACATTATGTGGGCTACGGCATGTCAGAAGCCGGCCGCGATTACAACACCACCTACATTCCCGAACCGCTTTTGCGCAACGTTCATCTGAAACCTTTCGAAGCAGCAAAAGATGCAGGCGTGCTTACATTCATGTCCGCATTTAACGACTTGAATGGCATTCCAACTTCAGGAAATAAATTTACACTGAAAACAATTCTTCGCGATGAGTGGAACTACAAAGGTATGGTAGTGAGCGACTGGGCATCCATTGAAGAGATGATTGCCCACGGGTATGCGAAAGATAAAAAACATGCAGCCGAAATTGCCGTTGATGCCGGAATTGATATGGAAATGGCCACCACAGCCTACATCGAAAACCTGAAAAAGCTGGTTGAGGAAGGAAAAATTAGTGAAGAGACGATAAATGACCGGGTAGCAAACATTCTGCGTGTCAAACTTCAGCTGGGATTATTTGAAAAGCCGGTGAAAAATGAAACATTGAATCCTGATACTTTATTGGCTCAAACACACCTGGAACATGCCCGCGAACTGGCGCGTAACAGTGTGGTTTTGTTGAAGAATGAAAAAAATACATTGCCGGTTTCCAAAAAAATTCGGTCGCTGGCGGTTGTTGGTCCGCTGGCCGACGCGCCGCACGATCAGATGGGAACATGGGTTTTCGATGGGAAGGAAGAAGATTCCCAAACGCCGAAATTGGCTTTTCAGGAACTGCTGAGCAGCCGCATGAATTATGCTCCCGGGTTGGAATACAGTCGCGATAAATCTGTTACAGGTTTTGCCGAAGCGCTGAACGCCGCCCGCAGGTCAGATGCCGTACTGTTTTTTGCCGGCGAAGAAGCCATACTTTCTGGTGAAGCCAACTCCAGAGGAAAACTTAACTTACCGGGTGTTCAGACCGAACTGATCCGGCAACTGAAAGACACCGGAAAACCACTTATTTTGGTGGTGATGGCTGGCCGGCCACTGGCCATACAGGAAGAACTGGCTTTAGCCGATGCTGTTTTGTATGCCTGGCACCCGGGAACCATGGCCGGACCAGCACTTGCCGATCTTGTTTTTGGCGATTTTTCACCAACGGCAAAACTTCCGGTAACTTTTGTGAAAGGCGCCGGACAAATTCCGCTATACCACTACCATAAAAATACAGGCCGCCCGGCAACTGCAGCAGAAGTAACCTACATCGACGATATTCCCCGAAACACCAAACAGCTGTCGCTCGGGTTCAAATCCATGCACCTCGACTATGGCGTTGAACCCCTTTTCCCGTTTGGATTTGGCCTTTCATACACCCGGTTTGAGTATGAAAATATTCACATCTCCAATACAACTTTAAGTGCAAATCAGACGATTACCGTTTCTGCGGCAGTAAAAAATTCAGGAAATTTTGAAACCGATGAGATTGTTCAGTTGTATATTCGCGACAGGGTTGGAAGTTTAACGCGGCCGGTTAAAGAGCTGAAAGGTTTCCGTAAAATTCGCCTGAAGCCCGGCGAAACAAAAACCGTCCAATTCGATATAAAACCAAAAGACCTGGAGTTTTTTAACGGGGAACAGTACGCTACAGAACCCGGAGATTTTGATGTATGGATTGGACCCAATTCGGTTGAAGGTTTGAAGGCTGAATTTGTTTTTGAGTAGATGATTAAAATTGAATTGATAATGAATAAGATCAAATTTGTATATATCGCTTTGTTTTCCATCTGCATGGGATTGATTTTGGTATCCAATGCGCAGGACTCTGATTTTGAGCTGGTTTGGTCTGATGAGTTTGAAGCCGACGGTGCGCCTGATTCGGAAAAATGGGGTTACGACACCGGCGGTCATGGCTGGGGAAACAACGAATTGCAGTTTTATACCGCGGCGCGCAATAATTCTTACGTAGAAGACGGAAAACTGGTGATAAAAGCGCTGAAACCAAGCAATACCTGGACCTCGGCAAGGCTGGTAACCAAAGAAAAAGGGGACTGGCTGTACGGCCGTTTTGAAATCAGAGCCAAACTGCCCGAAGGCGTTGGAACCTGGCCGGCCATTTGGATGCTCCCCACCGACTGGGAATACGGCGGCTGGCCTGCAAGCGGCGAAATCGACATCATGGAGCATGTGGGCTACGATTTTGGAAAAGTGCACGGAACAGTACACACCGAAGCGTACAACCATTCCATTGGAACACAGGTAGGTAAAGCCATCGATGTGAAAAACGTTTCTACGGAATTTCATGTGTACGCCATCGACTGGAATGAAAATGACATTATCTGGTATCTCAACGGCGAAGAGTATTTCCGGTTCGAAAACCAGAATAAAACCTATAAAGAATGGCCGTTCGATAAACGTTTCCACCTGATTATGAACATTGCCATTGGTGGAAACTGGGGCGGAGCACAGGGAATTGACCCGAATCTGAAAGAAGCAACCATGGAAGTGGATTATGTGCGGGTGTATA
>CAZCPH010000453.1:0-3191 GCA_964500105.1 uncultured Mariniphaga sp.
GGTCATTATCAAACACAACGATAACCTGTATTCGAAACTCAGCCACCTGAAATTTCAGTCGGTGGAGGTAAAAACCGGTGATACAGTGAAAAAAGGCCAGTTGATCGGCCGCTGCGGAAACTCGGGCCGTTCGCCTTACCCGCACCTGCATTTTCAGTTTCAGGCCAATCCGTATGTGGGTTCTACCACCATCGATTATTCGTTTGGTCATTATTTGTTGAAAGAAGAATCCGGGTATTCCCTGAAATCGTTCGACTTTCCGCAAAAGGACCAGGTGTTGGCTAATCCTTCCAAAAATGAAGTGCTGAACAACGCATTGCATTTTATTCCCGGACGGCGGATTAACGTAAGGGTGGAAGTAGATTCAGAAAAAACAAAATGGAAAAAACTGGCGGGCGAATATGATTGGGTAGCCGAAACCGACGTTTACAATACCACTTTTATTAAATGCGTAAAACACAACGGACAGGCTTATTTGTATAACCATGGCGACATGCACTTTTTCACCAATTTTAACGGCAAAAAATATTCGCCGTTATTCTGGTTTTATATTTCGCTGTTTAAAGTGCCTCTGGGTTTTCAGGCCGGAAGCCGGATTCAGGACTCCCTGCCTGTTCACCAGCTTTTTGGCGGCATGTTGAAATACCTGCAGGATTTTGTCGCACCGCTTTTCCTGTTTCTGAAAGCTAATTACACGCTGACGATGAAGGAAGCCGGAGACATTCTCTCGTCGGATACGGTGAAAATGGAAGCTGAAATCACCAAAAAAATAGCCGGAAGAACAGCGAAAACATGCACCAGTAAAATTGCAGTCAGCCGGCAGGGTGATTTTGAAATTTTCATAGAATTAAAAGATGCAAAGCTGAAAATGATATGCAGAAACGAATTGGATTGATGGTGGCATTTACCCTGTTTTTGCTGACGGTTCAGGCGCAGCAAAAATTAAATTATCCGGAAGTGGACAAAGTTTCGTATGAGCTTTTTCTTCAGGGAAAATGGGCCGAACTGATTGAATATTCCAAAGGAGCCCGGCAACAGGGAATCGATTTTTTTTACCTGCAGGCACGTACCGGAATTGCGTATTACAACCTGAAAAAATACCGTACAGCCAGCGAATGGTTTCTGAAAGCCTGGGAAAGCGACCAGTCGTTTGAGTGGCTGCAGGAATACCTCTATTACAGCTTGATTTGGGGCGGACGTGCATCAGAGGCTTACAAACTGTCCGGCAGTTTTTCTCCGGGGATACAGGATAAAATCGATTTTTCCGAAAAGAAAATAACCCGGGTGGGATTGGAAGCAGGGTACACTTTTAATCCCGATTTTGAAACATTATCAGCAGCATCTCACGGACAGCAAGCTAGTCTGGGCGAAGATTACGGCGAGGCGTTCTACCTGAAAAATTACCATTTTGAATCGGTTGATTTGAGCCACCGGATAACGCCCGGAATTAGTGTGAACCACAACCTGACCTACGTTGGATTGAATCGCGAACAGCGAATCGACTGGGGGTCTGGAAATAGTTTTCCGATGAAAACCAATCAGTTTCAGTATTATTTGAATCCGCATTTTGTATTAGGTAAAAAGTTGAATGTTTCTCCTTCAATTACAGCTATCTGGGGAAATTACGATTTGTTTTTGGGTGGTTTTACCGGAAATCAGATGAAGATGTTCTATAACTCTTCGGCAAATTTTTCCGACTTCGTTTTTTGCACTTCGGCATGGTCACATTTTGGAAGTCTTTCGCCCGGGGCAGAAATAAATCTGGCTAATATTACTGATAAGAAATTCACCCAGCTTTCAGCCTGGCTCACTATATATCCGTTTTCAAACCTGAGTTTTTACTTTACACCGCGGGCGTATTTTAAAAGCAGCGAAGAAAGCGGATTCGGCTACAACACCTTCGGCGTTTCAGGAGGAGCACAGTTTGGACCGGTGCATTTTTACGGGCAGTACCTGAATGGTGACATGGAAAACTTTATCGAAGCCGGTGGCTATGTGGTGTCCAATTTTTCGGGCGTTTCGGAACAAAAATTTTCGGGAAGCTTCTATTTTCCCACAGGTAAAAAATACCAGCTTGTTTTGCGCTATCTTAGTCAGGACGTTACCGAGACCTACAAGGTTTACACCAACCTGGTGGAGAGCAATTCGGTGAGCTACAATTATATGAAACATACTTTAACAGCCGGAATATCATGGAATTTCTAATAAAAAAAGCAACATTTTTCATTTTGTTGATAGCGGTTTTCCCTGTTTTTGGGCAGGTAACCCAGGAAACACTTGAACGGGCTTTTGTCAGGAGCTACGAACTGGAAAAAAACAAGGATTTTGTGGCTGCTGCCGGAGAGCTGAACAAGGTTTACGACCAGTCTTCCTACGAAATCAACCTGCGGATGGGCTGGTTGTATTACAATGCCGGTCGGTTTGATGAATCGGTTACCTACTATTCACGTGCACAGCAACTGAAGCCCTATTCTGAGGAGGCACGGTTTGGATTGATTCTGCCCAAAGCGGCGCTGGGCCAGTGGGACGAAGTGATTGAACTCTACGACCAAATCCTCGAAATTCATCCCAACAATACGGTGGCCATGTACCGTTTGGGATTGATTTATTACGAACGCAAAAACTACGACAAAGCCCTGCCGCTGTTTAAAAAAGTGGTGGATTTGTATCCGTTTGATTACGACGGGCTGCTTATGCTGGCCTGGACTTCCTATTTTACAGGAAATTACAATCAGGCTAAAGTTCTTTTTAACAAGGTAAAACTCTACAATCCCGGCGATGTTTCGGCAAACGAGGGATTGCAGCTGATGAGGTAAACAACTGATAATTATGAAAAGACTAATCGCTTCCGCACTGTTTCTGTGCATTTTTTTTGGTTTGAATGCTCAGGTTACCCTCGAAAAAAAATACGACTACTCCACATCGGTAGTTGAGTTTGAAACACTCGGCTATAAGTACTACCTGATGGATGTGCCCAACGGGCAATGCCGCATTTACAACACCGACCACTCGCTGTTCAAAACCATAAACTGCAATGTGCCGGTAAATTTTTATCTGTACGATGTTACATTTCTGTCTGAAAAACTGTTTGATAACGATTCCGGAATTGAACTGCTTTGTACGTTTTACCGATACAATGCTTCACCGGAATATTACGAGTACGACAGCAAAATCATTAACGAAGACGGTTC
>CAZCPH010000454.1:0-3164 GCA_964500105.1 uncultured Mariniphaga sp.
TCTGAAATTAATTACTGCTCTATTTCATTTGTAACACCCAAAACAAACATTCTGGAATTTAAGGAATTGAACATTTTACCATTCGCATTGGTTAAAAAAAGTATAGAACTGTTTGCAAAAAAGGCAAACTTTTCAGCATCAAGTCAGAATTTTAATATTAGCAAAAATAAACCTGCGAGCGGTATGCTTAATATTTATGACTTCGTTAACGAAAACCGGGCAAGCAGGAAGTTTAGAGTTGATGAGCTTCTGTTTTTGGATTATGATTGTCCTGTTGACGATGAACGCCTGGAAACCTGGACGCATATTAACTTCTTTTTTTACATGCTGCGCGGCAACCTGAAGTGGAAAACACCCGAGAGGGAATACGCTGTAAAAACAGGAGAGGCTGTATTTATCAAAAAAGGCGCTCAATTGGCGTTTAAGGAATTAAACCACCACTTTTGTGCGCTCCTGTTTTTTGTTCCCGACGAGTTTATCAGGAAGGTGATTCAAATTCACCTGCCATCGTATCAGTCAAGCCCCGGCAAAACGCTTCCTGATTCTGTTATTCCACTGGAAATTGATGATACGCTTTCCCTTTATTTTAAGTCAGTTTTACATTACTTTTCCCAAAAAAAACCACCTTTTAAAAGCTTATTGAAAATTAAATTTGAAGAATTAATCCTTCACCTTCTCACCAGCAATAAAAATCACGCGCTGACTCTGTATTTCAACGAAATTTGCCAAACCCGGAGAAGATCGGTTAAGGCTATTATGGAAAACAATTTCATGTTCAATCTTAAATTGAATGACTATGCAAAATTGTGCGACAGAAGCCTGGCAACTTTTAAAAGAGATTTTACAAAAATATATCATTGTTCTCCCGGGAAATGGCTAAAATTAAAACGACTGGAGCATGCAAAATTCCTGCTCGAAACCACCGATATGAACATCAATGAAATAGCCCAGGATAGTGGTTTCGAAAATACATCTCATTTTATCAGGTCATTCAAACTGAACTACAATTCTCCACCTTTTCAGTTCAGAAAAAAATCTGTTACCTCTGCAACCTGATGAATTGAACTTTTTAGCATATTTTTTGAGCTGCACGGCAACTTCTAATTGTAATTAAGCCAGTATTTTTACCAAATGAGCTTTCAATTTTTGGATGAAAAAATTTGAAATCCAAACGAGAAAGATGTTAGAAAATGCAAACTTAATTCAACAAGATGAAACTAATTTATATTCTTTTTTCAATTGTATTCTTTACTTCCCAAATAGGTCAGGCACAGCAGCCAGCTGCTCAGTTTCCCGAAAAAATGAGTTATCAGGCTGTTATTCGGGATGGCAGTAACAACCTGGTTACCGATCAAGCGGTTGGTTTGAGATTGAGTATTTTGCAAGGTTCAGCCGACGGAGGAATGGTTTACAATGAAACACAAAACCCCACCACCAATGCCAATGGACTAATAGCAATTGAGATAGGTGGCAATGAAAAATTCAGTTTACTTGATTGGACAAACGGGCCGTATTTCCTCAAAACTGAGGTAGATCCCACAGGTGGAACCAATTATACCATTACGGGTACTTCGCAATTGCTTTCTGTCCCTTATGCTTTCCATGCAAAAACAGCAGAAAAAGTGAGCGGAGAACCCAACCTGAAAACAGGCCAGAGATATGGTGGTGGAATTATTTTTTATTTAACACCTGACGGAAAACACGGTTTAATTGCGGCAACTCAGGACCAGGGCCAGTTCAAAGGTTTTGATGCCAGTGATGCGGTTAGCAATCCCGAAAATCACAGTACGGAAGGCAAAAAATACACCGACTGGCGGTTACCTACACTATACGAATTAACCCTCCTCTATGAACAAAGAGATGCTGTAGGAGGATTTATAGAAAATGGATATTGGACCTCAACCGAGGGTGCAATAGATGGATACTGGATAGTTGCTTTCCAGTCCGGTGGTACGATTTTGATCGGAAAATCATATACATTTAGTGTTCGTGCCATTCGGGATTTTTAAGCGAAAAAGCAGGACAAATAAGAATGAGATGAAATACATACAAATAAAAATATGCATTTTGTTATTTTCAGGAGTTGGCCTGATAAGTTTACAAGCGCAGGAATCGGTTAATGCCGCAGGCGGTGAAGCCCTTGGGATTGGGGGTAATGCCAGTTTTTCCGCAGGACAATTGTTCTTCAGTTACCAATCCGAAGCCGGCTGGCTATTGGCAGAAGGCGTTCAGCAACCTTACGAAATTTCACTGGTAACCGGTATTGACGAAATTGAGAAAAGCGGGCTCTCTTTTTCCGTTTATCCAAACCCTGCAACAAATTATCTTAAGTTAATAACAAGTGAATCAGAGATAAAAAATCGTTCTTTTCTACTTTATGATTTGACAGGAAAACTTTTGCAACACCGCGAAATCACAACCCCTGAAATGAAAATTAATATGGAAAATTATCCTTCCGGCACTTACCTGCTCAAAATAATTTATACTGAAAGTGAGATTCATGCCAATAAAATTAAAAAAGCCGGTAAAGAACTGCCTGAAAAAGCAATATCCTTTAAAATTCTGAAAAAATAAAAAATTAAACTTCGCTAAAAAATCCACAAAACGATGAACAATTTGCTTTTAAGAGCACAAAAATCCTTTGTTTACACTTAGAGAAATCTTCAGCCTGAAAGTAACCAAAGGTTGATTCCAACATTCAAATATTACTGAATACGGAACTTTACCCCAAAAAAAGCAATGTCACACATTAAATCTGAAATGCATGATATCGCCGTCGCGAACTATATATTCCTTTCCTTCAATGGCAATTTTCCCCGCATCGCGACAAGCGTGTTCCGAACCAAGGCGAATATAATCTTCATACTTAATCACTTCGGCACGAATAAAACCTTTTTCAAAATCGGTATGAATAATACCGGCAGCTCTGGGAGCTTTGGTTCCTTTCACAAAAGTCCACGCCCGGCTTTCATCTGGTCCGGTTGTAAAAAATGTCTGCAGATTTAGCAACCGGTATGCAGCATGAATCAGTTTATTTACCCCCGGTTCATCCAACCCCAGTTCTTCCAGAAACATCTGTTTTTCCTCGTACTCTTCCAACTCTGCAATATCAGCTTCGGTGGCAGCAGCAATAACCAGCAGTTCGGCATTTTCGTTCTTAATAG
>CAZCPH010000455.1:0-3148 GCA_964500105.1 uncultured Mariniphaga sp.
GCGGGTTCCCTGTCCGGCTGCGCGGCCAGACGGGGAGTCCCGTTTCTCGCTCAGGGTGAGAGAGAAGGGGGACGAGAAGCCTGTCCCGATGACTATCGGGGAGTTCCGCCTGTCCCGACAAACTTGTCGGGGTTTCTCGCTCGAAAAATTTAAAGGTTGCAAAAATGCAGCCTTTTTTTATGCAAAAAAAAGGAAGGCCATTTCCTGACCTTCCAAAATTAAAACCGTAAGAGTGAGTTATATATGACAATTTCTTCAAAAAGCGATTTCCCCTTCCTGAAGAACTAAGATTCTTCATTTTCTTCCTCCAGCTCGAAAGCAGCTGTTGTAACACTTCCTGCTGTTACTGATAAATTTTCAATCATTCCTCCTTTAAAGCCTGCTGCTTCGGTTGTTATGGTGTAGGTTCCGGGCAGCAGTCCGATTAATTTAAAGTTACCTTGTGCGTCGGTAAACGTTGAAATGACAAGCGAGTCATCATCAATTTCTGATTCTCCGTCGTCCTCAAGTTCCGGATTCCAGAGTTTTACCCAGACATTTTCGATGGGATTTCCCAACGTATCAGCAACATTTCCTTCAATGCGACCTGCAGCTCCCATGTAAACACCTCTTACAACAGGTTTAAAAATAAATCCATTGATGTTACCATTGAGATTGCCTTTAACCACGAAGGATTTGCTTAAATCGAAATCGAGTAAAACATCTGATGTTTCGCCTTCATTGATTGTAATAGACGGACGAATTTTCACTTTCAAACCGCTGGATGAACCACTTGGGATTTTCAGATTGTATTCCGAACCATTTTTCAGGATTACTGTGGCATCAACCACATGCAACCGAATTTCATCATAAATACCTGCTTCAAGATCTGTTGTTGCAATAAGTTCTGTTACCCCGTTGGTGAGTTCCAGCAGGTCGATTTCCATCAGCTCATCGGTTAGCAGAATGAATGAGGATTCATCATCATCCATTTCAGCTTCCGCTTTCTTTTTAATTTCAACTGCATCAATTGTAACCACAGTACTGCTTACTAAGTCGATTGGGAAAGGGGCATCTGTTATATGAACATTCAGACGTCCTTTATTTTCCAGAGTTACTTCGTCCTGGTTACATCCAACAAATGCAATTGTACTTAGAATAATTCCTGTAATAATTAATTTCAAATGTTTCATAACGTTTTTTTTAGAATAATTTGTTGCTTGGATTAAGACAATTTCTGTGCAATTCGTTTTTTTTCATTTAACCTGCATAAAATCAATGGGATTCGTTTTTTCTTTTT
The DNA here is from genome assembly GCA_964500105.1 of uncultured Mariniphaga sp. Lineage (GTDB taxonomy): Bacteria > Bacteroidota > Bacteroidia > Bacteroidales > Prolixibacteraceae > Mariniphaga. The sequence goes on from CAZCPH010000455.1 coordinate 1,280, forward strand.
TGGTATGCATTTTATCAAAAAGGTAACCGGCTATCATTTTGATAAGAAATTTTTGTTTTTTCTTCCAGTTGCCAGGGCACAACAAACTTATCGTGCGAAAAGGAATAACTATGGTTTCGACTTGTATAGCTTCGGTATGCAGAATAGTTATCATCTTTGTTTCTGAATTTGTTTTTCATGGCACTTATTTTTTAAGATGTTTACAATTCATCTGAGAATTTACTGCTGCAATTTTCGTGCGCAGTATTTAATAAATTGCAACTCTCATTTATTCAGTATTTTGCGTGATTAGATTATTTCCCAACCATTATCAAAACGGTAATTTATTATCATTTTGTGCTATTTTTTCATGATTGGCTGCCGTTTCAATACTATTCAATAAACCATCGGTTGGAATTGAATTTTGCAACCGGAAATTTTTCTATTTTTAGGGAATTTCATTTTCAGGTATTAACTAAAAATTCAGCAAAATGACCGCATGTAAGTTCTGTTCTGTATTGATTGTGTTTTTGTTTCTTTTCTCCATTTCCGGGCAAAGCCGGAATTGGCCCGGCTGGCGTGGACCAAATGGCGACGGAACAAGCTCTGAAACCAACGTGCCGGTTGAGTGGGACGCCACAAAAAATGTTGTCTGGAAAGTTGAAATACCCGGCGTTGGACATTCATCGCCCATTGTTTGGGAAGACAGACTTTTTACCTTATCCGCATTTCCCGAAACAAAAGAGAAAGCTTTGCTTTGTTACAACAGCCAAAATGGAGAATTGCTTTGGCAGAAAACCGTTGTAAAAGGTTCGTGGGAAGATAAACATGCCGATAACAGCCATGCTTCCGGTACACCGGTGACCGATGGGAAGCTGGTTTATCTTTCATTTCTGGACGGTGAAGATGCTGTTATGGCAGCTTATGATTTTTCAGGAAAACAGGTTTGGAAGCAACGTCCGGGAACATTCTCCAGTCCGCACGGATACAGTTGTTCACCAGTTTTTTACGATAATAAGGTAATTATTAATGGCAACAGCAAGGGCGATTCTTTTATGGCGGCACTAAATGCAGCAGACGGAACAATTGTCTGGAAAGTTTTGCATCCCAATAAAGCGCACAGTTTCAGTACACCAATTATCAGAGAGTTGGCAGGAAAAACACAACTGATATTTTTGGGCAATCAGGAGGTCGCGTCCTACAATCCGGATAACGGAGAAAAATACTGGTTTGTAAGCGGTCCGTCGGAAGATTTTTGTTCCAGTCCGGTTTATAACGAACAAACAGGTCTGTTGCTGATAAGCAGTGCCTGGCCACAGCGGCATTTGCTGGCAGTGAATCCCGACGGTACAGGCGATGTTTCAGAAACAAATGTAGTTTGGCGAACAACAAAGGGTGCCTATTATGTTCCTTCACCAGTTACAACTGATGATTACCTTTTTTCTACCATGACCAACGGAAGGGTTCACTGTATTGATGTTAAAACCGGAAACACTTTGTGGGAAGAAAATCTCGGCAGGCAGTATTCCTCACCTGTTTTGGTTAATGGCCTGGTTTATATGCCCAACGATGAAGGTGTTGTAACAGTTATAAAACCCGGGCCGACCTTTGAAAAAGTTGCTCAAAATTCCATTGGTGAGAAAATGAATGCCTCACTTGCAATTAATAACGGGAAAATTTATCTGAGAGGCGAAAAACATCTGTTTTGTATAGGAGAGGAATAAACAAAAAAAAGTTGCATGGTAGAAATTGTAACACGTTGAATTTAAGCGGCCAACAGTACCTATAGAAAAGGCCGTTGGATTCTGTAAATTCCAATACCTCAAAGTAAATATTTTAGAGACTGTTTTGATTTTGTTTTTTAGAAATATTTTGATGTATTTTTTGCTC
>CAZCPH010000456.1:0-3146 GCA_964500105.1 uncultured Mariniphaga sp.
CCCTTCGTCAGCGGGCGTGGGTTGAAGATAACCGGCGGCTGGTGGACAGCCTCTCAAACGGAAAACTGGCTTATGTGTGGGTACCCAATACAGGTTCACCCGGTTTCATTTCGTTTAACAGGTATTTTTTCGCACAGCAGGACAAGGCCGGAGCAGTCATCGACGAAAGATTTAACGGTGGCGGGCTGCTCGACGATTATATGGTGGATTTAATGACACGCAGCCTCCGGGCATCCATTACCAACGAAGCGCCGGGAGGAACTCCATGGCGACTGCCTGCCGGAATTTTGGGGCCTAAGGTATTGCTGATTAATGAAATGGCCGGTTCCGGTGGAGATTTTTTTCCGTGGGTTTTCCGTCAACAGAAAGCCGGACCACTGATTGGCACTACCACATGGGGTGGGCTGGTAGCATCTTCGGTACATTACCCGCTGGTTGACGGCGGAGCGTTAACAGCTCCCAACAATGCTGTATTCGATCCGGTAAACAATAAGTGGATTGCCGAAAATGAAGGTGTGGCGCCTGATATTGAAGTTCGCCAGGATGCTCAGTCGCTTCAGGAAGGCAGGGATCCGCAACTGGAACGTGCAGTGCGGGAAGCGTTGAAATTGATTGAAGAACAACAAAAAATTGATGTCAATCCGCCACCTTATCCAACTCCGGCAGTAAAAAAATAAGGTTAAACGTATCTTCGTGAACGTGTTGCATTTTGCTACACATAGAAAACGGGGAAGAATCAATTTAAATTCTTCCCCGTTTTGCTTTTAGTAAATACGTTTCATTAAATCCATTTTAAAACCTCTTTTTTAATGCAATTGAGCAAGTTCAAATCGAGGTGCCCGGAATAAACCCGCATCATGTCATCAACGTGCCCGTTCAGGATGAATCCGCCAATGGCAGCATCGAAAAACATGCAGCTGCTGTTGTTTCGTACTTTAGACATTAACTCTTCAAATTCTGGGATGCCGGGTCGTTTGGGAAGAAGGATGTACCCTTCGTTGGGCAACTGTTTGTCCAAATAAATACCGTCTCCGGCATTTTCCAGTGCAAAACATTTGCTTACAGTTACTACGGCTTCTTTTTCAAGCTGTACCTTACGGGCAAATTTAACACCCAGTTTGTTGTAACATTCCTGCAACATTTGCAGATGCTTGTAATCAGGAAAATTCCGGATACGAATGGCTGGCACATGATGTCCGTGAAGCAGAAAAACTGCACTGGCTGTATTTACCTGATTTTTTGCACAAATATCAATGTTTTGTGTAAGCCTCAATGCTTCTTCCAGCGTGTAAAATCGTTCGGTAAACAGGAACAAAGAATTTGGCTGAGGTTTGTCAGGCACCCTTCCGTAATAATTGGAATAGGGCATATTTGCTTCAGCCACAACGGTGTGTTCCAAAATGTTGCTGGTTATGGGTGCGAGCGGTTCTTTTTTGGTGATTGAACCACAAACTTTAAGTGTTTTTTCCGGTTTCATGGCTGCTGATTTTTATAGAACAAAAGTTTACATATTGTACCTTTCTTTTTGAAAAAAGTTACGGAAAAACATCTGTAAAAAATATGTTCTGCAAAATGTAATTTTTTATTGGTTCACATTTTCAATTGAACACACCTGAAGAATTTTTACCACCGATTTGAAAGTTATTTGTATTATTACATCGCAAAATGAGGTTCAGTAGTGTATTTGAAGCTCCAAATTAGTTGTGTACCATGAAAAATTTAAAATCCATTTTCAGTTTAATTCTTTTATTTTCAATATTTTTTGGTGTTGACGCACAGTCCGAAAAACAGAAAGGTCTTGATGCCATTTCCGAATCTGCTGTAAAAGGGCAGCTTGAATTTTTAGCTTCTGACTGGACGGAGGGAAGGGGAGTGGGCACAAAAGGAGCATATCTTGCCGCCGACTATATTGCTTCGGTATTTAAAATTTTTGGAGTAGAACCTTTTGGTGATACTGAATATATTGTTCCTTCCCGAAAAGAAAGAATGGAAGGGCAGCAGGTGAGGGCAGAAAAAACCTACTTTCAGAATTTTAGTTTGGTGGAGTACACACCCGGTAACGAGCAATTGCTCTCGGTTATACAATCAGCTAACGGTGCTGAAAGTGCTGTTGATTTCAATTTTAAAACCGATTTTTTTGTGAATACCGGCACTGTGGGGCGTTCGGGAAAAGCTTCGCTGGTTTTTGCCGGTTACGGGTTTAAACACGAACAGGAAGGATATGATGATTTGAAAAGGCTGGATTTAAAAGGAAAAATTGCTGTAATTCTTAACGGTTTTCCGGGTCATAAAGATTCTTCATCCGTTGCGTTCAGTAAGTTTGCACCGGTTGGCCGTTATGCCCAATATACGCTGGAACGCAGCAAAATTGAAAACTTAAGCAAGGCAGGAGTTGTTGCGGTGATTCGCGTCAATCCGGGAACCGACCCTTCGGTTTCCTGGGCGCAGAATCAAATTTACCCGGTTAAAGGCGATTATTTTGAAGCTGATGAACCGTTTCCTTCCTACTACGATTTCAGGATGTCGCTTCCTGGCGATTCTCTGGCGGCCGATATACCAACCTTTACAGTTTCGAACCGGCTTGCACATGAGATTATTTCGGGAACAGGAGTGAATTTTGAACGTTTTGAAACGGAGGCAAAACAGAAAATGCAGCCTGCTTCGAAGCTTCTGGCAGGAAAACACATTCAGTTTAAAACCACTGTCAATTCGCGAATAGTAAAAGCACGAAATGTGCTTGGAATGATTGAAGGCGAAAAGAAAGACGAGTATATTGTGGTGGGAGCGCATTACGACCATGTGGGGAAATACAACGGCTGGATTTGGAATGGTGCCGACGATAACGGTTCCGGAACAGTTGGGATGATGACCATTGCCAGGGCTTTTAAAGCCACCGGAAAGAAGCCGGAAAAAACAGTGATTTTCGCTGCATGGACAGGCGAGGAGAAGGGCTTGTGGGGATCGAGATATTTCGTTCGCGAAGCAATGAAGCAGGATATGAATATTGTATTGAACCTGAATTACGACATGATTGCACGCGACACTGATGACGATACTCAGAAAAACAAAGCCATGATGACTTATACCAAAGCCAATTCAGGAATTGAAGAGGTGACAAGAAAACATATTCGTGATTTTGATATCAA
>CAZCPH010000457.1:0-3118 GCA_964500105.1 uncultured Mariniphaga sp.
ACTTCGACACCGTCCCTGAGTATATTTTGGTAAATTGGTGTATTGGAATATTCATTCCAACTTTCAATATTTTGAATAATTCCTGTTACAACTTCATTGGTTTCAAGCTCCAGCTCAAATAGTTCATTATAAATTTTGTTTCTTAAAATTCTGTCAGGAGTCGCTTCGGTAAGAATGAGAAAATCCCAGTCAGAGGATTTTTTAGCATCATTTCTTGCCCTGGAACCAAATAAAATGATTTTGGCCTTCTGATCTACACTTTTGATCCTTTTTTTTACCTCAGACAATATTAAATCTTTTTTTGCCATTTTATCAAACAAAATTTTAGAGTAAATATAAAACAATTTTACCGTATGGCGTTTTCAACTGGATTTTTGCTCCGTCAATCCCTGCAAAATCATTAAATTCGCAACCTGAATATAAAAAACTGGAATCATGCAATATGTAAATCTTTCGGAAGACATTTATTTTTTAGGATATAACGACCGGCGCACTCACCTTTTCGAGAACATCTGGCCCATTCCGCACGGTATTTCATACAATTCGTATATTATTGTTGATGAGAAAATTGCGTTGATTGACACCGTTGAACGTTCGTTTATCGATGAATACCTTGAAAGTATCGAAGAGCTGATTGGAGACCGGAAAATTGATTACCTGGTTATAAACCACATGGAACCCGATCATACAGGTGCGTTGAAGGCCATTGTTCAGAAATACCCGGAAATTACATTGGTGGGGAATAAAAAAACCTTTGGTTTTGTGGAAAGTTTTTTCATGGAGCCTGAAAATGTGCACATGGTGCATGACGGTTCGGTGCTGGAACTGGGCAAACACCGGCTGCAGTTCCAGATGATTCCAATGGTGCATTGGCCCGAAACCATGGTAACTTACGAAGAAACCAACAAAATTTTGTTCTCCGGCGATGCGTTTGGCAGTTACGGAACGCTCGACGGCGGTATTTTCGATGATGAAATCAACCTCGATTTTTATGAAATTGAAGTGATGCGCTACTTCACCAACATTGTGGGGAAATATTGTCCGCACACCCAGCGGGCCATAAAAAAGCTGGCGCCGCTCGACATTAAAATGATTGCTGCCACCCATGGGCCGATTTGGCGCAGCAACCTCGACTGGGTGCTCAAACGTTACAACAAATGGAGTTCGTATGATTTGGACAAAGGTGTGGTGATTGTTTACGGTTCCATGTACGGTCACACCCAAAAAATGGCCGAAGTGATTGCCCGTCGTCTCGCTGAGCGGGGCATTAAAAACATTCGGGTTTACGATGCATCCAAAACACACGCTTCTTACATCATCAACGATATTTTTAAGTACAAGGGATTTATTGTGGGAAGTCCGGCGTACAATAACTCGCTGTTTCCCAACGTAGAAATTTTGCTGTCCACCATCGAACACATGGCGCCTAAAGATCACTACCTCGGAATTTTTGGCAACTACTCGTGGAATGGCGGTGGCGTAAAAAACCTGAAGTTGTTTGCCGAAAAAATCAAATGGGAACTGGTTTACGATCCGGTGGAAGAACTTGGCGCCCTGAAAAAGGACAACAAGGAGCAATTGCTGAAACTGGCCGATGCCATGGCGGATAAGTTGTTGGCTGATTTTGGATAAATGTTCAGCGTTTTCACTGTCCGACTATAATAATCAGGCCGGCGAACTATTGGTTTAAAAATGACCGATTTATCAAATAGTGATCTATTTGCAGGCATTTGAACTACCCAAAATGTGTGGCAGAAAATATGTCATTCGAAAAGTAAAACTTGCAGATTTCAGCCTTTCTCCACTTCGCGGGCAATAGCTTTTTTAACCAGTTGATTTAAAGTTAAACCTCTTGATGTGGCGGTTTGAACAGCTTTTTTGTGCAATTCCTGACTGATTCGTATATTAAAACTGCCTTTGTACGACTTTTCAAGAGGTTTTCCTTCGCGTTTACAATCTTCGATGTGAAGATTTACCATTTCGCGAAATGCATTTTCAAGTTCCTCAACATTTGTTCCTTCAAATGTGACCAAGTCATTTATCCCTTCAACCTTCCCAAAAAAAACATGATCAGCGGCACTGTAATTTACAGAACCGATAAATCCTTTATATGTCAATACATTATTCATAGCAAACCTTTCCATTTTAATTCAGCTTCAATAAAATCGAGTTGATAACGCTTCAAAATGTTTCCGGGATGTGGTTTGTGCAACTTAATTTTATGTCCCGTTTTTTTGTTTGTGAAAGCTATCCTTGAGCCACTTCCCTGAGACAAAACATAGTCGAAATGATTCTATACTTTTTTCAACTCGTCATAGGTAAAATCCTTTGGTTTTGATTTGATTCTTTCTAAAAGTTTATCGATTTTTCCCATGGAACAAATTTATAAAAAGCCACTAAATTTTAGTTGCAAAATGTGTATTTTTTATAATGCGCGGTTGAAAACTACCCCACCAGTTGCTTTTCAAACAGATGTTAACCCCGTGTAAAAACTGGTTTCCCCGGTTTCGACAATCTCGGATTAAAAACATATCCTTCTGCATCAAACGCCTGCAAATCGCCGGCGTTGTCAATGTTGTTTTCGAGAATAAACCGGGTCATCAGTCCGCGGGCTTTTTTGGCAAAGAACGAAATCATTTTGTACTCCCCGTTTTTCATGTCTTTGAAAGCGGGGGATACAATTTCGGCATCGAGCTTTTTCGCATCAATGCTTTTGAAGTATTCGTTGGAGGCCAGGTTAACCAGGATTTTGCTTCCTGTTTCGTTGATGGCTTCCTGAATTTTTTTTGTGATTTTATTTCCCCAGAAACTGTACAAATCTTTGGCCCGGCCCACGCCAAACTTTGTGCCCATTTCAAGGCGGTAAGGTTGCATTAAATCGAGCGGTTTTAATACGCCGTACAATCCCGATAATATCCGCAATTTTTGTTGCGCCAGTTTCAGTTTTTCTTCGGAAAGGGTAGGAGCGTCCAATCCGGTGTAAACATCGCCGTTAAACGCCAGTACAGACTGTTTGGCATTTTCGGGTGTAAACGGCAGGTGCCAGGTTTGGTAACGTTCGTAGTTGAGGTTTCCCAAATCTGCCGAGATATTCATCAAATTTGAAAGCTTTTTTGCA
>CAZCPH010000458.1:0-896 GCA_964500105.1 uncultured Mariniphaga sp.
GCGGGCCAAGCCCCGAAATGGATGTGAGCAGATGCTGACTGGCGGTATTCAGGTTTACACCCACCGCATTCACACTGAGTTCCACCACCGAATCGAGGCTGTTTTTTAGTTTTTTCTGGTCCACATCGTGCTGGTACTGGCCCACGCCAATGCTTTTGGGATCTATTTTCACCAGCTCGGCCAGCGGGTCCATCAACCGCCGCCCGATGGAAATTGCACCGCGCACCGTAACGTCGTATTGCGGAAATTCCTGTCGTGCAACGGAAGAAGCCGAATAGACCGACGCGCCGTCTTCGCTCACCACATAAACCCTGATTTCGCGATTGTAACGCAACTTTTTCACGAAAGCTTCGGTTTCCCTGCTGGCGGTTCCGTTTCCGATAGCCACGGCTTCAATCTTATAAACCTCAACCATCGAAGTCAGTTTTTTTGCCGCCATTTTTCTGTCTTCCTGCGGTTTGTGCGGATATATGGTTTCGTTGTGCAGCAGGTTTCCCTGCTCGTCGAGGCAGACCACCTTGCAGCCGGTTCGGTAACCCGGGTCGATGGCCAGAATTCGTTTCTGCCCCAGTGGCGGGGCCAGCAGCAACTGCCGCAGGTTTTCAGCAAAAACTTTTATGGCTTCCTCGTCGGCTTTTTCTTTTGAAAGAGCAGCAAATTCTGTTTCAATGGACGGTTCAATCAACCGTTTGTAACTGTCTTTTACCGCCATTTCCACCTGCAATGAGCTGCCGTTGTTTCCTTTCACGAAAAAGCGGGTGAGGTTTTCCAGCGGCCTGGTTTCGTCGGGCTTTACGGAAACCCGCAAAAAGCCTTCGTTTTCACCCCGGCGCATGGCCAGTAGCCGGTGCGAGGGGCATTTTTTCAGCGGTTCGTTCCAATCGAAATAATCGCGG
>CAZCPH010000458.1:906-3097 GCA_964500105.1 uncultured Mariniphaga sp.
GTGCGAGGGAATCTGCGATATCGGTTCGACATGATCGAAATAATCGCGGTACTTTTCAGCTTCTTCCTCTTTGCCTTTCACCACTTTGGCGGTAATTTCGGCATTTCGTTCAAACTCACGGCGTACAATATTCCGGGCTTTTTCATTTTCGCTGATCCACTCGGCAATGATGTCGCGGGCTCCGGAAAGGGCATCATCTGTGGTTGGAACTTCATTGTTTATAAATGAAGCTGCACGCGATTCCGGGTCGCTTTCAAACTGTTTCATGATGATTTTGGCCAGCGGCTCCAGTCCGCGTTCGCGCGCTATGGTAGCTTTGGTGCGCCGCTTGGGTTTGTACGGCAGGTAAATGTCTTCCAGTTCCACCGGGTCGTAACAGTTTTCAATCCGCTCTCTCAGTTCCGGCGTGAGATTGCCCTGTTCATCAATGGTTTTCAAAACCGTTTCCCTGCGTTTTTCCAGTTCAGTGTATTTTTCGCCCAGTTCCTTAATCTGCAGAACCTGTACTTCATCGAGACTGCCGGTGCGTTCTTTCCGGTAACGCGAAATGAACGGAACGGTGGCGCCTTCTGTAAGCAATTCCAGCGTGTTTTCAACCTGATTTTTCTTCACCCCAAGCTGGTGGGCAATAAGTTCTGAAATATGTGAATTCATTGAATTTTTGTTTTGTTGAACAAAGGTAAAAAGATATTTTTGGGAAAAGCAGTCCGAATTCTATTGTTTCGGCTTTTTCAGCCAGGGCCATACAGCCGCAACAGCAGCCACAAAATAGATGAAACCGGCCAGGATAAAGGCTGTGTTTAAGCTAATGTGATCGGTCATCCAGCCAAGCAACGGACCAATAACGGCAAAACTGATGCGGATGATAAAATTTCGCACCGAAAGTATGGTGGCCCTGATTTCGCCGGGAACATACAGGTTGATGTAATTCTTAAAAATAACCGTAGCCAGTCCGCGAACAAGGTAAAAAAGAAAAAGAAAAACAATTCCTTCGCGGAATACTGCGGCGCCCGACAAAAAATATCCTGAAGCCAGAAGAAGGATAATAAACAAAACTTCTTTTCTCCGGTTCAATTTTCCTTCAAAGCGGTATGCAAATGCCGAAGAGATACCAACACTCAGGTTCAGGGCAGTCCATAAAATTCCGAACCATTCAACCGGCAAACCAATGGTTTTAAAAAACGGCTGCACCAGCCAGGCAAAAGTGAGTGTAGCTGTGCCGGTTACCGCCGAAATCAGAATGGAAACCCTGAGATTTGTATCTTTTAAGAAGGTGTTCTTTATGGTTAAAATCGTTCGCTTTACCGAATGGTTTTGTGTTGTTGCACGAATAATCGGCTCCTTCAAAGTGAGCGCCGCCGGCACAGCCAGTGTGGCAACGGCAAACTGAAAATAAAACGGAATGCGCAGGCTGATAGCTGCCAGAAAACCGGCAGCAATACCGGCCAAAGCTTCGGCAAAATTGCCGGCCGAAGTGATGCGTCCTTCGTGTTTTACGTACTGGTCCGATTTTTTGTCGGCTTTCAGGCTTTCGTACAGCATGGCCGAATCGGCGCCCGAAACGAAGGAGTGGCCGGCGCCCAAAACAATTTCGGCTGCCACAAAGGCCCAGAAACCATAAGAAAAACTGTACATTAAAAAACCGGCGCTACCCAGTAAAGATCCCAAAATCAGTGTTTTTTTGCGGCCCCACACATCGGCCATCCACCCCGAGGGAATTTCGAGTGCCACAATAGCCAGTGAGTAAATCGATTTCAGCACAAAAATCTCATGCATGCCCATGCCGTTGTCCTGGTAAAAAAGCACCACAACAGGCATAACCAGGTTAAACCATTTGGAGATTTTAATCCCGTACAATCGGGCAATATTTTTACTGAATGTTGCCATGGTTAAATTGAGCTGTAAAAGTATAAATCAAAAAGGAATGAAAGGGCAGGGGTTTGTAACAATAATTCATATTTTTTTAATAAAATGAAATATTTTGAGCAATTTTTCGCAAATATTCTTTCAAATTGCAATCACAATTATATTTTTGCAAACAATTGAAAAGAAGTTCAAACAAAATAACAATTGATATATTGGTAGGGGAAATTTGATGAAAATTGAAGAAATCGAAGCAATATCATATAAAAACAATGAAGCTAAAGAAGTAACAGAAGAACATTTCAAAAAAGCAATGGACAAAGTACTC
>CAZCPH010000459.1:0-3095 GCA_964500105.1 uncultured Mariniphaga sp.
GCCATGGCTTTCAGCGGCGGATTCATTATGATTTGGCTTTACGGACAAACCTGGTTTGCCGACTTCTCAGTGTTCGGAACCAATCTGCGCGACCTGTTCCAGATGGGAACGGTAAACCTGAGTGTGGCCGTTTGGGTGGGATTCATCGCATTGTTTGGCCTGGCCACCGACGACGGCGTGGTGATGGGAACCTACCTCGACCAGAGTTTCGCTCGCAACAAAACCGATAATTTGAAAGGCGTACGTGCGGCCGTGGTGGAGGCCGGACAACGCAGGATAAAACCGGCGGTAATGACTTCGGCCACTACAATCATAGCCCTGCTGCCTGTTTTAACGTCAACCGGAAAAGGTTCCGATATAATGGTACCCATGGCCATCCCGGCATTTGGCGGAATGGTGGTGGCAGCAATTACCTACTTTATCGTGCCCACGCTCTATTCATTGCGGGAAGAATGGAAACTTAAAAAATCGAAATAATGAGAACACTATTCAATACCATATTAATAATCCTACTGACCATTCCGGGTGGATTTGCCCAGACTTTGGACGACTATTTTAAAATAGCAGCAGAAAACAACCCGGGATTGCAGGCGGAATACAAAGCATTTGAAGCAGCGATGCAAAAGGTGCCGCAGGTGAATACCCTGCCAGACCCTGCATTTTCGTTCGGCTATTTTATTTCGCCGGTGGAAACACGGGTGGGGCCGCAACGTGCCAAATTTTCACTTTCGCAGATGTTCCCGTGGTTTGGTACGCTGAAAGCACGTGGTGACGCAGCCACTTTACAGGCCGAAGCTAAATATCAGGCTTTTCTCGATGCCCGAAACCGCTTGTATTTTCAGGTGGCTGCCGCATGGTATCCATTGTACGAACTCAACAAATGGAAACAAATCGAGCAGGAAAACATCGACATTTTGGAATCATATAAAACCATTGCAACAACTAAATTTGAAAATGGGAGAGGCTCCATGGTGGATGTTTTGCGGGTGGACATTATGCTGAAAGATGCCGAAACCCGCCTGAAAATCCTGAATGACAAGGAAAAACCATTGCTTTCAACTTTCAACAACCTGCTGAACCGTAACGAATACGCACCGATAGTGGTGGCAGATTCGCTCTCTATTCAGGAACTGCCTGCGGGAATTTCAAAGGATTCATTGCTGAACCGCAATCCGGTGTTGGCTGAACTGGACCTGAAAATAAAAGCCAGCGAAGCAAGTGAGGTGGTTGCACAAAAGCAGGGACTTCCCAATGTAGGTGTTGGCCTCGATTATGTGATCGTGGGCGAACCTTCTGGAATGACGTCGGCCGATAACGGCAAAGACGTGCTGATGCCCATGGTTTCGGTAAGCATTCCGCTGTTCCGCAAGAAATACAAAGCGGCAGAACAGGAGGCCCGACTGATGCAGGAAAGTTTTTCCCTTCAAAAAGAAAACAGGCTCAATGCACTGGTTTCGGAATACGACCGCGCAAAGTTTGAACTTCAACAGCAACAGCAACTGGTTGAGTTGTACGACAAACAAATCAGCACTACACGCCAATCGCTGAACCTGCTGTTTACCACGTATGGCAACTCGGGAAGGGAGTTCGAGGAAGTACTGCGGATGCAGCAGCAACTGCTTCAATATGAAAAAAACAAAGCCACGGCGCTAACCGAATTTCAGATTGCCCGGGCAAAAATTAATTATTTAACGGCAAAAACATTCAACAATGAAAACAAATAAATCCACAATTATTATTGCTGCAGCAACACTGGTGGTGGGGCTGCTGGCCGGCTGGCTTATTTTCGGCGGTTCGCCCGAAGAAAGTCATGAAGGGCACGACCATTCGGTTACAGAAGAAGCGGGTGAAACCATTTGGACCTGTTCCATGCACCCCTCTGTACGGCAGTCTGAACCCGGCGACTGCCCCATCTGTGGTATGGATTTGATTCCGCTGGAAGACGAACAGGACGAGAACATCGACCCGATGGCCATTAAAATGTCGGAAACGGCCATGAAACTGGCCAACGTAAGAACGGCAAAAATTGGAGCGGCTGAGCCCGTTAAAACCGTTCGGTTAAACGGCAAAGTGGAAACCGACGAGCGGCGGATTGCCAGTCAGTCGTCGCATATTCCGGGCCGGATTGAAAAACTAATGGTGAGCTTCACCGGTGAATTTGTACAGAAAGGACAGGTGATTGCTTCAGTGTATTCGCCCGATTTGGTCACTGCCCAGGAAGAACTGTTTGAAGCGGAAAAAATAAAGGAAACACAACCGCAGCTTTTTAACGCCGCCAAAGAAAAACTGAAAAACTGGAAGCTGACAGAGAATCAGGTTGAAGCAATTCTTCAGTCGGGTGTTCCCAAAGAAGCGTTTGAAGTTTTGGCCGATGTTTCAGGCTATGTAACTAGCCGGAAAGTGAACCTGGGAGATTACGTAAAACTGGGCGAGCCCATTTACGAAATTGCCGATTTATCCCGGGTTTGGGTGTTATTCGATGTGTATGAACAAGAACTGCCATGGGTGAAAAAAGGTGATAAAGTTTCCTTCACCATCCAGTCGTTGCCGGGAGAGAACTTTGAAGGAACCATTTCCTGGCTCGATCCGGTCATCGACCCGAAAACCCGGGTGGCCAAAGCACGGGTGGAAATGGCCAACAGCGGGTTAAAACTGAAGCCGGAGATGTTTGCTTCGGGCACAGTGGAAGCAAAACTGCCTGCCAAAACCGGCAACCTTTCGGTACCCAAAACAGCGGTAATGTGGACCGGCAAACGTTCGCTGGTGTATGTAAAAGCTGAAACCGAAACGGGCGTGAATTTTATGATGCGCGAAGTGACCCTCGGTCCGGCACTGGGTGACAGCTACCTCGTTGAAAGCGGGCTGGACGAAGGCGAAGAAATCGCCGTGAGCGGAACATTCAGCATCGATGCGGCGGCACAACTGGCCGGGAAATCCAGCATGATGACCCCGCCCGAAAGCAAAACCATGGAAACGCCGCAGGCATTCCGCGAGCAAATTACTGCTGTGGCCAACACTTATTTCGAAGTAAAAAACGCCCTGGTGAACGACGACCCGGAAACCGCCCGAAAAGCAGCCGGAAAAGTTTCCGGAGC
>CAZCPH010000460.1:0-3094 GCA_964500105.1 uncultured Mariniphaga sp.
ACGTTTGGGTTTATGAACCGGGGGGTACGGTGCAGCAACGCGAAGTGGTAACCGGCCAGCTCACCGGCGACGGCAGAATCCGGATTTCCGGCGGGATTGAAGGAAACGAACAGGTGGTTGTTGCCGGGGTAAACAGCCTCAATGAAAACGACAAAGTGGAACCGCTCGAACCGGTTGCCGAAACCAATGTGGGAGGGCTGCTGTAATGTACCTCACTGAAATGACTTTCCGAAGAAAAGCCATCATCTGGTTTATCCTGTTTTGTATGGTGGCGGGCGGCATTCTGGCATTCCGCTCCATCAGCAAGCTGGAAGACCCGGAATTGGTGGTGATGATGTCGCAAATTGTAACGGTTTACCCGGGCGCTTCAGCACACGAAGTGGAAATGCAGGTGACCAACATCATTGAAGAAGAGCTGAACACGCTGGGCGATGTGGAAACCATCCGCTCGAAATCGATGCCCAACCTGTCGATTATCACCGTGATGCTTGAACTCACCGTACCCCAAAAAGAGATTGAACAGCGCTGGGATTTCCTGCGCCGGCGGATGAACGAAGTGGTGGCCAAACTGCCCGAAGGTGCCCAACCGCCTATGGTTTTCGATGATTTTGGCGATGTGTACGGCATGTTTTACGCTATGACCGCCGACGGCTATTCGTACAAGGAAATGAACAAAATGGCCCGGTTTATCAAACGCGAAATGCTGGGCGTTGAAGGCGTTGCGCGGGTAGAAATTTACGGCGAACAGCAGCCGGTTACCGAGATTGTTTTCAACCCGGCAAAAATGGGCGAAATGGGCGTGTTTCCCTTTCAGGTGATTGCCGCGTTGCAGGCTGAAAATGCTGCAGTTTATCCCGGCACACTGCAAACCGGCAACCAGTTGCTCAATATTTCGGTAAACGGCAAAATTGCCAGTGCCGATGATGTGGCCAACGTAATGATTAAAGGCCTCGACGGAAGCCTGTTCAAACTGTCAGACATTGCAGAAGTGAACGAAGTTTACGCCGACCCGCCCCGAAACGACATGCACCTGAACAACAAAAAAGCCCTTGCCATTTCGCTTTCCATGGAGTCGGGCGAAAACATTGTGGACGTGGGCAAACGTGTGGAAAAACGGCTGACTGAACTTAAAAAAGACATTCCGGTTGGGTACGAATTTGAAAAGGTGTTTTTTCAGCCCGATTTGGTGAAAAATGCCATCGACGGGTTTATGTGGAACCTTGTGGCGTCGGTCGTTATTGTAATTCTGGTTTTGATGGTGTCCATGGGTTTTCGCAGCGGATTTATCATCGGTACCGGTCTGGCACTTACCATTCTGGCCACATTCCCCATTCTGCTGGCGGCCGGCGGAACGTTGCAGCGCATCTCGCTTGGTGCATTCATTGTAGCTATGGGAATGCTGGTTGATAACGCCATTGTGGTTATCGACGGGATTCTGGTGGATTTGAAAAAAGGGGTGAAGCGAAAAAGGGCGCTCATTCATCCGGCCACACGAACGGCCTGGCCGTTGTTTGGCGCTACATTTATTGCCGTGGCTGCTTTTCTGCCGGTTTACCTTTCGAAAGATGCAGCCGGAACATACGCGCGCGACCTGTTTGTGGTGCTCTGCATTTCGCTGTTCATCAGCTGGGCGCTGGCCATGACGCAGGTGCCACTCTTTTCTGAAAAACTATTAAAACGGAAAAAGAAAAAAGAAGGAGAAGAGCTTTATCACGGATGGGCATATCAAAAATTCAGAAATCTGCTGGGTTTGCTGCTGCATTACAAAACCGTAACGCTGATTGTGGCTGTTTTACTGCTTGCTGTGGCGGCTTTCAATTTCAACAACATCAAAAAAACGTTTTTCCCCGATTTTAACTACAACCAGGTTTACATTGAATACCGGCTTCCGGCAGGCGCCGGACCGCAAAAGGTCAATGAGGATTTGCAACAGATTACCAATTACCTGCTTTCGCTGGAAGAAGTGAAGATGGTGGTTACCAGTCACGGACAAACACCAACACGGTATGCGCTGGTGCGACCCATGGGCGAAGCAGCCGATAATTACGGAGAGCTGATTGTGAATTTTGAGGATTACGAAACCATGACCCGCATGAAACCGGTGCTAAGTGAATATTTGCATCAAAATTTCCCGGATGCCCGCACACGTATCCGAAAATACAACCTCTCGGTTAAGGCCTCACATACGGTAGAAGTAGAATTTACCGGCCCCGACCCGGCTGTTTTGCGTGACCTGAGCCGGCAGGCACAGGAGATTTTCCGTAAAAATCCGTATGCCGACCCGTACACCATTGAAGACGACTGGCAATCGACGGGACAGGCGCTGGTTGCAAAGTACGCCCGGCAATCTGCACAGCGTGCAGGAACCAGTCGCTCCGATGTAAGCAACGCCATTTTGGCGGCCACCGACGGACTTCCCATTGGTGAATATTTTGAAGGCCAGACGCGCACAGGCATTGTGATGAAACTGCGCAACAACGATGGTTCCCGGATAGAAAACCTGGAAGACATTCCGGTCTGGAGTATGTTGCCCAACCTCTCGGGTTTGGACGAAAGTGTCGTCCAGGAGTTGCTCACGGGCATTAAATCGGTGGACGAACTCACGGATGAGTTGATTAGTCCGGTGCCACTGAGTGCGGTTACCCAGGGAATTGACCTCGACTGGCAGGAGCAGGTGGTGCGTCGCGTAAACGGACAACGCGGCATTCAGGTGCAGTGCGAACCGCTGGAAGGTTACAGTCCGGCACTGGTGCGCAAAACCATGCTGGAAGATATTGAAAACATCCAGCTCCCCGACGGTTACAAAGCCGTTTGGGTGGGCGAACATGAGCTGCAGGGCGATGCGTTGCGTAATATTTTCAGGTACCTGCCCATTTCCATTATGCTTATCATTCTCACGCTCATCCTGCTGTTCAACGACTTCAAAAAGCCGCTGATTGTACTGAGCTGCATTCCCATGGCGTTCATCGGAATTGTCCCGGGAATGATTCTGGCCGGACAGCCGTTTACATTTATGGCTATCATCGGCTCATTTGGTTTAATGGGGATGATTGTAAAAAATGCCATCGTATTACTCGATGAAGTAGAAATGCTC
>CAZCPH010000461.1:0-3067 GCA_964500105.1 uncultured Mariniphaga sp.
GGTTTTTTCTGATGCGTTCCACCATCGCTTTGTACTCTTCGGTATCAGGATCGGAGTACTTTTTCATATCCACCTCCCCTTTTCCCTCCAGCTGACTGATGGCTTTTCGGGTTGCCAGCTCGAGCGCCTGCCGGGAGCGCGAAAAATTCAGGAATTCGCACGGATAGGTCAATGGCGGACAGGCAATGCGCATGTGCACTTCCTTGATTCCTTCGTTGTACAAATCACGGGTATTGTCTTTTAGCTGCGTGCCGCGCACAATGGAATCGTCGAGAAAAATTCCTCTTTTTTCTTTGATAATTGCCGGATTGGGAATGAGTTTCATCTTGGCTACCAGTTCGCGGGTTGCCTGGTTTTGCGGCATAAAACTGCGCGGCCAGGTGGGTGTGTATTTGGTATAGGGCCGCATGTACGGAATTTTCCGTTCGTTGGCATAGCCAATGGCATGACCAAGCCCCGAGTCGGGAATGCCGGCAACAAAATCAGCTTCAACCTTATCTTTTCGCGCCAAAGCAGCACCACAGCGGTAGCGCACTTCATCCACATTAATTCCTTCATAATACGAAGGAGGATAGCCATAATACACCCACAGAAACGAACAAATCTGCATTTCTTTCTCAGGCTTTCGAATCTGCTCATACCCGTCAGCGGTTATACGAACGATTTCGCCCGGCCCAAGAAATTTTTCTATCTGATACCCCAGGTTTGGAAACGAATTGGTTTCAGATGCAACTGCAAAACCATGCGTATTTTTCCCGATGATAACTGGTGTTCTTCCCAGTTTATCGCGGGCGGCTATTATCATGTTTTCGGTAAGAATCAGAATGGAACAGGAGCCTTTAATCCGGTCGTAAACATTTTCAATTCCTGAAACAAAGTCATTCCCATCGGCAATGAGCATGGCTGTCAGTTCAGTTGGATTAACGCTTCCCTGACTGGTTTCGGAAAAGGTGCGGTGTCTTTTTAGAAATGACTCTTCCAGTTCATCGGCATTGTTAATTTTGCTTACTGTTGAAATGGCAAATTTGCCCAAATGAGAACTGGTAACCAATGGCTGTGCTTCGGTATCGCTGATTACCCCAATTCCTGCGTTTCCGTTAAAATTTACCAGGTCGTCTTCAAATTTCGTTCGAAAATAGCCATCTTCCAGGCTGTGAATGGCCCGCTGAAACCCGTCTTTCGGATTGTAAAAAGCAAGGCCCGCACGTTTGGTTCCGAGGTGAGAATGGTAATCGGTGCCGTAAAATACAGGAGAAACACAGTTTGTCTTAGAAATAACGCCAAAAAATCCGCTCATTTTGTTGTTGGTTTTGCATTTAATTCAGGGTTGAAAAATAGAGTTTTTTCTGCTGAATAGAGGCGGACTGAAAGTTTCTTTTTTAACAAACTGCAAACAGCTATTTCACCAGTTTCGAAATGGCTTTGAATTCTGACGCTGCCGAAGAACGCGTCAGTTCGAACAGAATGGATTCCACCGAAGTCATCATGATTCCTTCAAAACGAAAACGTTCTTTAGCCAGTTCTATACTTTCGGGCACACGCGACGAAACACAATCCATCACAACCACCGGGTGATAACCGGCTTCTTTTAAATCGATTGCCGTTTGCAGCACACACACGTGCGATTCGATACCGCAAATTATCACATTTTTGGTTTGAAGTTCGGCCAGTTTCAAATTCACCGCCGGTTCGTCGCAACAACTAAACTCTCGTTTTTCCAAAGGTTGAAACACAGGCAACACCGATTTAATACCTTCCACCGTTTCGCCCAAACCTTTTGTGTATTGCTGGGTAACTACCAGCGGCACACCCAGTTCATTCAATCCCTGAATCAATGTCTGGCAGTTTTTCAGGAATTTCTCCTTTTCCCACATTACCGGAAACAGGCGTTCCTGAATATCAACAATTAATCCTGTGGTATTCTCTTTTGTAATTCGCATATTGAATTGTTTTGAGTTTCGAGTTCAAAGTTTAAAGTTTGTCACTTTTTGATTCTTGCCTGTAGCCGGGATTTATCGCCCAGGTAACCTCCGTGGTGGCGCTTGGCATAGTCGCGACTGGTAAACCCGATTCTGGTCATCATCCCCACCACCAGCGCATCGCCGATAACCGTCATCACGGTTGTGGAAGTCGTTGGAGTCAATCCCAACGGACAAACCTCGTCAGGATTTCCGGTAAAAATGAACACATCGGCATTTTTTGCCAGCACACTTTCCGGATTTCCGGAAATCACAATCAACGGCAAACCGGCATGCAGTTCGCCGGCAAGACCAACCAGCTCCAGAATTTCACGGGTTTTTCCCGAATTGGAAATCAGCAGCAGCACATCGTTTTCCTGAATTATTCCCAAATCGCCGTGTTGCGAATCGCTGGGGTGCAGAAAAACAGCCGGCGTTCCTGTGGAGCTGAATGTTGTGGCAATGTTATCGGCTATTTGTCCGGCTTTGCCCATTCCGCTGGCCACCAGCTTTCCTTTTTTTTGATGAACCTGTTTGAAAATGAGTTCAACAGCTTCGGCATATGCTGAATTCACCGGAATTTTCTGTATGGCCCCCGCTTCCCGCTGAATTACACTTCGGATCAATTCTTCCATTTGCATTAAATTTGGGTGCAAATCTAAAGGAAAAAAAATTCTGTCCACTTTTTAAAGGCATTAGATTATTCAAAACACCTGAACAGACTAACCATAAAGTAAGCATTGCGGTAAATCATGGCAAATAATGCTAAATATCATAAAAAAAGGAACATATCGATAGGTATCGATTATTAAATATTTGGTACTTTTGTGCGTTATAATCACTTCTGTACATTTAATTAATTGCAATGAAGATTCACGAATATCAAGCCCGAAATTTATTCAGGAAGTACGGGATTCCTGTTCCGGATGGCGTTGTATGCCACTCGGTAGAAGAAGTTGAAAAAAATGTGCCCAACGACGACAAACTGCGTGTGGTAAAAGCACAGGTACATGTGGGTGGCCGCGGAAAAGCCGGTGGTGTAAAACTGGCCAAAACAAAGGCTGAGGCAGTGGAAAAAGCCGGTCAGATTCTTGGCATGGACATCAAAG
>CAZCPH010000462.1:0-1398 GCA_964500105.1 uncultured Mariniphaga sp.
CGCAATGTTGTGTTTAATGGCGTTTTCAACCAAAAGTTGCAAGGCCAGCGGCGGAATTTCTTTGTTCCGGTCAGCGTATTTTACATTAATTATCACTTTAAAAGCGTCGCCCATCCGCTCTTTGTGAATTTCGGTGTAGGCTACAATAAATTCCAGTTCCTCGGCCAGTTTAACGGTGGTTTTGTCTTTGCTTTGAAGCACGTAGCGGTACACATCGGTAAAATTTTGTGTGAACAGCACCGCTGCATCAGGGTCGAACGTAATCATCGATTTCAGTACACTCAGGTTGTTGAACAAAAAATGCGGATTCAATTGCGCCTGCAGCGAATTGTAGTCGCTTTTCAGTTTCATGCTTTTCAGTTCTTCCAGTTGCCGCACCGAAAAAATCCATTTTTCAATGATGCGCAGCGCAACAGAAATCACGATGAGGATAAAGATGAAAATCAGGCCGAATAGCATCATCAGTTGCACAATAGGATGCGAAAAGAAATAAGCTTCTTTGATTATTCTTGAAAAGTAAAAGACAACGGCAACCGCCAACAGCAAACTCACAAAAAAGTGCAACACCACACGTGAGGTGAATTTTTCGGGAATGGGCAGAAACCGCTCGGCCAGGTGGTCGATGAGTACATTTATTTCGCTGATGATGTTGAAAATAAGCACCACCTGAAAATATTCCAGTGTTGTAACTCGAATAGCGGGGTCGCCCACAATTTCAATGGCCAGGAAAAAAAACAGCAGTCCCACACCACTCACCAGTGCCAGCCTGATGAGCACACTTTGCCAGGTGTAAGCCGAAAGCCGGCTTAAAAAGTGGAGTTCGCTGTGGTTCATATTTTTATTTCTGCCTTTTTTCAAAATTACTGTTTTTTGTTGAGCTGTGGTTAATTGAGCTGGTGACTCTGGGTCACCTGCTCATTTGTGATAAAATTCTAAACTGTGATTGGTATGTAGTCAATGTAAAATCAATCCCCCTTAAATTCCCCCTTCGCCAAGTTCCGAAGGAATTCCTACGGAAGGGGACTTCCTCCGATGAACCGCATTTACTTAATAAGAGCATTTCAGTCAGCAGATGAAAAACTCAGCCTTCCCGTTACTTTCAGCCAGGCGGTTTCTTTTATTTTGAAATTGGTTTTTGAATCGATAAGCTCACTGAAAGCCTGCTGCCACTGCGTTTGTGCAATCAGGTATTCGGTGATGGTTTCCATGCCAACTTCGTAATTGTCGCGGGTTACACGCAGGTTTTCCTCGGCTTGTTCAAGCGCGGTTTCGTTTAGCTGAATGCGTTCCCACGCCAGTTGCAGATTCAGCCGGGCCTGTTCGGTTTCCAGTTGCAGCAGCTGTTTGTTCTTTTCCAGCTCGAGCTCATGAATTTCCTTGTCGATTTTCGCGGCATTG
>CAZCPH010000462.1:1408-3064 GCA_964500105.1 uncultured Mariniphaga sp.
ATGTCGAGGAGGCCCACGCTACCGGGGACCCGCCATCGAAAAACCCATTGCAGTACGCGCATGGGACGAAAAAGGAATTTTTATTGACCAGGGCGTTGCCATTGCCAAGTACATTGATTTTCTTCACACCCTCGCCCCAGTGAAAAATTGGTATTTTCACCGAAGCCAGCACATTCAGACTGGTGTTTGAAAAATCGGTTCCCCCAAAATCGATGCCCCCAATGTGGTTGTACCCGGCTTGAATTCCAGCGGTGGGCAAAAAATCGGCTTTAGTCATTTTAATTTGCTGCTCCTGCAAATCGATGTTCTTCTGCAGCAATTGGTATTCCGGGCGTTGCTGAACCGTTTCATTTTCAGCTTTCAAATCTGAAGAAAAATTCACAGCAACCGCAGTATCCACAGCCAGAATTTCTGTATTGAACGGAAGTCCGGTTACACGGCACAAATCCATGCGACTGAGTTCGAAGCCATTTCGGGCTTTCTGCAGGTTGAGCTTTGCGTTGTTGAGCTCCACCTGCGCTTTCAGTAAATCGTTTCGGCTCGACATCCCAACTTCGTGTGCATCCTCTGCTTTTTTTACCAGTTCGTTCAACATGTCAACCGCCTGTTGTGCCAGTTTCACTTTTTGAGTTACCGAAATATAAGTCCAGTAAGCATTGTCGGCTTCAGCAATGGTGTTCATCTGCTGAAGTGTTTTGTTTTCACCAGCCATCTCCAGACCAATGTCTGCCATTTTGTTGCCGGCGTTTATTTTTCCTCCGGTAAACACGGGTTGCTCCAACGCTATTCCTGCCAGGTAAGCCCCGCTCAGGCTCACATTCAACGGCAGCCAGGCATACATGTTAAAAACCGGATTTCCGTCGGGGCCAATCACAGGTTCACCGGTCGCAGGATTCATCATGACGTTCGGCACCAACTCACCCGTTTGCGGATTGGGAACCTGGGTTGGCAAGGTCAGGTCCATTTCAAAGTCTTTGTCCTGGTAAATGCCCATTCCGGTCGCAGAAAGCGAGGGTAAACGCATTGTGCGAACAGCCGCTTTTTGTGCTTCAGCTTTTTCCATTTGTTTCGCAGCTACTTTCAGATTTTCGTTTTTGAGCAGCGCCATTTCCCGTGCCTGCTGCAAACTCATCTGTTTCTGTGCAATGCCTTGTATTCCAATTGATAAGAAAATTAAAAGTAAAATATTTTTAAATGTTTTGGCGGTATTATACTTTAAAATAATGGTTTTCAGACTTCCCTGCCTGTCCGGTAGACAGGGATTACGCTCAGTCTGACAGTCACAGTGAGCGGAGTCGAACTGTGATTTAGTATTTTGCAATTTAATTTCGCCAACAAATATATATTCAGATGTCTTCATGATGCTATTTCTGTTGTTGTTTCCGGTTTGTCAATTCGTTTTACGCCGTAAAAAGCAGCGTACAAAATGGGTACAAAAATCAGTGTAATGAGCGTTCCCACCAGCAATCCGCTGATTATAGCCACTGCCATACTCACATACATGGGGTCGGTGAGCAGCGGAATCATTCCGAGAATGGTAGTGAACGAAGCCAGTAGCACCGGTCGTGTACGCGAAATGGTGGCGTTTATCAGCGCCTGGTATTTTTCAACTCCTTCTGCAATGAGCATTTCCGCCTCATCGAGCAAAACAATGGC
>CAZCPH010000463.1:0-3048 GCA_964500105.1 uncultured Mariniphaga sp.
CTGTCAATCTGCTGGAATTTTACTTTACTCTTTCCCAAATATTTTTTGCTTTTGCAAAGCAATTCTCAAAATTACTAATTACTATTTAGTAATAATCCATATATTTGCTCATTACTAATTAGTAAAATCAATAAAAATGGTCACAAAAACGGATTACCTTGAACTTGTTTCGTTACAAAAAGAATCACTTTCAGGCGATGTAAAAACACTGATACAACGGGAGATTTACCCACGTGCCAAGAACCTTTTAACAAGCGACAACCGTATTTTGGTCATCACCGGAATGCGCCGCGTGGGAAAATCAACCCTTTTACAGCAATTAATGAAAAACCTGACGAACTGCTGTTATTTAAATGCGGAGGATGAACGTTTAATTCATTTTAAAGCGGAAGATTTCAGCCGGATAGACGAAGCTTTAATTGAAGTGTACGGGGAATGTGATTTCTATTTTTTTGATGAAATACAAAACATTGATAAATTTGAAATTATAGTCCGCCGCCTGCAGGATTCGGGAAAGAAGGTTGTATTGACCGGCTCGAACTCTTCGCTTTTAAGCATGGAACTGGGAACCCGGTTAACCGGCCGTTATATTCAAATCGAACTTTTCCCCTTTTCTTATAAAGAATTCCTCGGTTTTAACAAGGTAGAAATGGCAAAAGAAGATTTTTATATCCCGCAGGAAAAAGTAAAACTGAAACAATATTTTAAGCAGTGGCTGGATTCCGGCGGAATGCCCGAATTTTTAAAATACAACGACGTGAACTATTTACGCACACTATTCGACAACATTATATACCGCGACATTATTGCACGTTACAACATTCGTAAACAGGCCATTCTTAAAGAACTGGTACATTTGCTGGCCAATAACCTTACCTTGCCGGTAACCTACAATTCGCTTAAAAAAAGTGTTGGCTTATCGAATGCCGAAACAGCAAAAGAGTACCTAAACTATTTGTGCAACAGCTATTTCTTTTTTGAATTGCGGAAATATTCACCGTCGTACAACAAACAAATCCAAAACGCGAAAAAAATTTATCTCATCGACAATGCCTTTCATTCTATGATAAGTCTGAATTCGTCTGCAAATAACGGCAGGAAACTGGAAAATGTAATACACCTTTTTTATCGTTCAAAAGGTTTTGAGATGTATTATTTTAACGAAAACCAGGAATGCGACTTTGTTGTTTTCGGCAACGGAGGGAAAAAACATTTGACTCAGGTTTGCTGGGAACTTACTCCTGCAAATAAGGATCGTGAAATAAATGGATTAGATGCAGCCATGAAATTTTTTGATTCGGATGAAGGGATAATAATTACATTTGACCAGGAAGATGAAATAAAAACCGGTTTCGGGACTATCAGTGTTATACCGGGTTGGAAATTTTTACTCAATGAATCCTGAATAAATCAAATCCCATTTCACCCCCCAATTTCATCACTTCAGTAAATTTTCCCCAAAATCATCTTTCTGTAACCCCTAACTTTCGGTTACTTTTTCACAACTCTGAAAAAATTCAACGAAAAAAATTAACACATAACAAGCTATGAAACGTTTAAAAAACAGCGCATTTCTGCTATTCTACCTGGTTTTGCTGGCCGGATGTACCGGCAACAATAACCGGCAAACCGAAATTATCCGCAAAGTAAAAATTGAACCGGTTCAGCAAGCCGATTCTGTTTCGGTCAGGTCTTTTTCGGGAATAATTAAAGAAGCCGCCGAGGTAAACGTGGCTTTCCGCGTGGCAGGCCCCATTCAGAAAATTCTGGTAAAAGAAGGCGATTTTGTGCGTGCCGGACAGGTGATTGCCCAAATGGACACCCGTGATTATGAAATTCAGCTGGCCGCTGCACAGGCGCAATACGAACAGGTAGAAGCCGAAGCCGACCGCGTGATTGAACTGCACAACCGCGAAAGCGTGGCTGGCAATGATTACGACAAAGCTGTGTCGGGACTGAAAATGGTTGAAGCGCAACTCAAACACGCCAAAGACCAGATGAATGATACCAAACTTACTGCGCCGGTTTCGGGCTACATTCAGAAAATCAATTTTCAGGAAAACGAGCTGGTGGATGCCGGAATGCCCGTAGCCTCCATCATTAACACCGGACATTACCAGGTGGAAGTGGAAATCCCGGTTGCGTTGTATGCGGAGCGGGAAAACATCATCTCTTTTTCGGGCTTTCAACCCACTGTTTCAGAAGAAATGTTTCCGCTCGATTTGCTGAGCTTCAGCAAAAAAGCCAACAATAACCAGTTGTATAAAGTGCAACTGCGCATCAATCCTGCCAGTCAGCCCAAACTGGCACCCGGCATGGACATTCAGGTGAACATCGTTCGGAAAAATCCTGCCGGAGCGCAGTCGTGTGTTCCTTTGAATGCTTTGTTTAACGATGACGGCAAAACCTGCGTGTGGGTGTACCAGTCAAACGGCACGGTGCAAAAACGCGAGGTGGTAACCGGAAAACTCACCGGATCAGAGGGATATACAATATCTGCTTTCGGAGATTTAATAGTTTCAATAAGAGGTGGCACGACTACTCCACCAAGGAAAGAGCTTTCAGATTATCCAGTTCTGCGCTCAAGCAGTGTTAGGCAAGGCTTTATTGATTATAATGATGTTTTTTATTTAACAAAAGATCAATCAACACGGCAAGCAAATTTTATAAAAAATGGTGACGTATTATTTACTCGACTAAATGGAAGCGTTGAATTTGTCGGAAATTGTGCTGTTGTGAAAGGTGTCAGAGACAATTATATACAATATCCAGATCGCTTATACTGTGCAAAGCTTACAGCTGATATTTTACCTGAGTATTGTGAGATTGCATTTGCAGACCCTTTTCTAAGACTTGAAATAGAAAACCGCGCTAAATCCAGTGCTGGGCATAAACGAATTTCAATTTCTGATGTGAAAGAAATGGCTATCCCCCTCCCACCCCTCGAAGAACAAAAAGAAATCGTCCGTCAAGTAGAAAAGCTCTTTGCTCTTGCCGACAAAGTGGAAGCCCATTACCAGAAAGCCAAGGCCCGGGTGGACAAGCTTT
>CAZCPH010000464.1:0-1084 GCA_964500105.1 uncultured Mariniphaga sp.
CTTTAAAAATGCGGTAAACGTACTCGCCAATCAATCCCAGAAACGTGAGTTGAACCGACCCAAAAAAACTGATGGCCAGAAACATGGAAGACCATCCGATGGGCGCCAAACCCAGTATTTTTGATGCAAAAGTGTAAACAATGGCACCCAAAAAAATAAGTACACCGAGCAAACCAAGGTACAAACACACCTTAACAGGCCATTTTGAAAAAGAATAGATTGCATCGGCAGCCAGTTCAAACAATTTCCGACGGCTCATTTTGGCGTCACCCGCGGTACGGTCAGGACGGTCGTATAAGATAAATTCGTGTTTAAATCCTATGAAGTTCCGTATGCCGGGCAGGTAGCGGTTTCGTTCCGAAAACTTCAGCATGGCCAGATGGGCCTTTTTATTCATGATACAAAAATTTCCGGTTTGAGCCACTTGCTGTCCTCCGGTAACCCGATCAAAAATCCGGTGGAAAATATTGATGTAAAGCCGCTTGGAAAACTTTTCGTTACGTGCTTCGCGCACTGCGGAAACAATATCGGCATCCGTTGCTTTTATTTTCTCAAAAAGAACAGGAACCAAATCAGGCGGGTCCTGAAAATCTCCGTCCATCATGGCCACATATTCGCCCGACGCATACTCAATTCCGGCAGTCATCGCAGCCTGAAGTCCAAAGTTTCTGGACAAAGACAATACTTTCAGGTTGTTGTGTTTCTCTTTAAATCGCAGCAATTTCTGCAATGTGGAATCGGTACTGCCGTCGTCTACACATATCACTTCGAAAAGTTCTCCGGTTTTTTCCAAAGCATCCCAGAGCTCCCTCAGCAGTTTTTTTACCAGCTGTTCTTCGTTCAGTAAAGGAATGACAACAGAAATCATAATCTCCTTTTTTTAAGCTTTATGTTGTGTACCCGGCAACGGAACCGGAAATTCCAGATTAACGGAGCCCATCTCATATTTTTCAGGTCCTAACCTTTCGGTTGAATTGAGCATGTCTTCCCAGGTCACTTTCTGACCGGTGTAAGCGGCTGTGCGGCCCATTATGGCCGTTAGTGTCGAAATTGCAGTTCGTTCAGCTTCCACCACCGGCTTTTT
>CAZCPH010000464.1:1094-3047 GCA_964500105.1 uncultured Mariniphaga sp.
GATTGCGGTAACCAGATCGATATGCTCCTGCACATACGGAGAAACTTCCACAATTCCGGTAGATTTACCGTCTTTATTTTTCGGATAGTCGTACTGCCATTTGATGGTACCATCGGGATTGTAAATGGTATTTTTACAATTGGTATAACCTTCGGTTCCCATCACCAGTTCTCCAAGGGTATTCGCACAACCGTCGATCTGGCGCGACATGCTGTGCGAAAAAACTCCGTTTCCAAACTCAAAATCGATACTGAAAAAATCGTACTGGTCGCCGGTAAGCCTGCGCACCCTGCCGCCAAATCCTATGGCACTTTCGGGGTTTTTCCCAATAAACCAGTTTACGATATCAATATTGTGTACATGCGTATCGAGAATATGGTCGCCACAGAGCCAGCAGAAGTTGTTCCAGTTTCTGATCATGTATTCCATGTCGCTCCAGCCCTCTTCGCGGGTGCGAAACCACACATGCGACTGCAGCCACCAGGCTTTGGCCGAGGTTATTTCACCAATTGCCCCTGATGCCACCTGCCGGTATGTTTCCAGATAGTCGCGCTGATGACGGCGCTGGGTTCCGGTAATAACGGTCAGCCCCATACTTTCCGCCTTTTTGGAAGTTGCAATAATCTGACGTGCCCCAACCGGATCGACTGATACCGGTTTCTCCATAAAAACATGTTTTTTGGCCTGAATGGCAGCATCAAAATGTACAGGCCTGAAGTGCGGCGGCGTTGCCAGAATAACCACATCCAAATCAACTTCAAGCAGTTCTTTATAGGAATCGAATCCCCAAAAACAGTTCTCCTTCGGCACTTCCACTTTTTGTTTTTCCAGTTTGGAATGACAATCCCAAACCTTGTCCTCGAAAACATCGGCCAGGGCAACAAGCTCCAGATCGTTTCCGGCAGACAGAAAGTTCAAAGCAGCACCAGTGCCCCGGTTTCCACAGCCAATTAGTCCCGCACGTAATTTTTCTCCGTCGGGGGCCTTATCCATCAGTGGAGGAAATGCATAATCAACCGGTTTGTTTTTTTTGGTGCAGGAACTCAATGCACTTACTCCGGCCAGTCCGGCAGCTCCGATAAGTGCAGATCTTTCAAGAAAATTCCTGCGCGAAAGTTGATTCTTTTCCATGGTATTTTAATTTTTGGTTGTTTCAGTTTGAAATTCTTCCGGGTCGTATTCGCAAACTACCCGAAATCCAACATGATTGCAGTCGGAATACCACCAGATGCTTTTGGGAATCTGCGGATCGGTTTCAAGCCATTCTTTTGTGCGGGTAAAATCGCGGCGTGCAACCCGCAAATCTTTTGGCGAATTTTTAAACGATCCGCCCCGGATAACATGTTCCAGACCATCCCGCGGACCGCGCGGATTTTTCACAACTCCCTGCGGATATTTTGCATATACCTGCGGATCGTAAAAATCGAGGCAAAATTCTGCAACATTGCCCAGCATATTTTTAAGTCCGAACGGATTGGGCTGCACGAGTAACGGAGGTTGAGTGCGGTACGGGCTGTTTTCCTGATAAATAACGTAGGTGTTGATGCCGGTTGTATCGGGTCCAAAAAGTTTGTTCCACAATCCGTCCCGCTCAAAATCCTTAGGAGAACCTTCAAAGAAATAAGGTCCCGATGTTCCTCCGCGTGCAGCATATTCCCATTCGGCTTCGGTAGGAAGACGGTACTTTTTCCCGGTAACACTGCTTAACCAGCGGCAATAGGTTTGTGCGGCATGGTGTGTCATGGTTATGGCCGGCCTGCTTCCCATTCCCCACCCCTGGTCGGGCGCTCCCCACGGTGGCGTGGCCCCTGAAATGCCGTCAATTTCCTCATCACTGTTTTCCTCGGCTTCCTTTCGCCCCTGTGAACCCGTAGCATTGAAAAATGCAAGATACTCTTTCCAGGTGACTTCTACTTCCGCCATCCAAAAACTGCCAACTTCAACTTCGCGAAC
>CAZCPH010000465.1:0-856 GCA_964500105.1 uncultured Mariniphaga sp.
GAAATTAAAACAAACGACTAATCGCTGCAGAGCGAATTATAAATATTTAAAAGCCACTTTGAAAGTAACTGCACGGAAAAGCTTCCAAAGTGGCTTATAAAAAGGCTCTCAGTTTCTTATTTCTGAAAACCTGTTTTGAAACTTAATTTAATCACCATATGATTGATTCTGGTTTCGCTCAACCACAGGAACCTGCCAGTAATATTCTGAATATGGAGGTTGAACTGGAGAGGAACTTGCAGGATTTCTATCTCCAATTCCGATAGGTAATTGCAAACCAATAAGGTAATAAGTTCTGTCTCCGTTTTCGGTTGCCATTTCTTTTATACGCTCATTATGAATCATTTCAGCTGTAAGTTCATTCGCCAAGATATTATCGAGACCGGCTCTGTTTCGAACTACATTCAAATCTGCTGCTGCTCCTTCTCTGTCGTTATTGTTAAAACGGATAATTGAACGGGTAAGATAAACTTCGGCCAATCTAATAAGCGGTCTGTTTGACCTGCGCTGATCTGGCGCCCTGAACCATTTATGACTCCAAACCAAAGGTGGTACCAAATCTGATCTTGGATCAACATCGTATCGAAAATATATTTGCTGGTATCGTTTGTCGTTTCGGGCTTCATCCGTTTCAGATAAATCTGAATCCATCCAACCCACCTGTTTCATTGCCCAATGCGACATTGCCTGACTTGCCCAGGCGGCCATATTGGTACTTGAAAAATGGCTTCTTCCGTAGATTGTTTCCATACGTCCGTAAGCTCCGGATACATTGTCGCATGCAGTTTGCCATATCACCTCGCTACCCCAGCCATCAGCACCATTTTTATTGAATGCCTCAATGGGTTCCTCAGTA
>CAZCPH010000465.1:866-3016 GCA_964500105.1 uncultured Mariniphaga sp.
GTAAGGTCATAAAGAGAACTGCCTAAAATATAGTCACACTCAGCCTGTGCTTTACTATGTTCCCCCATAATAAAATAAAGACGCATTAACATGGCAGAGGCTGCAACTTTATTCGCCCTGGCTCTTACATTCAGTTCAGTAACAACCGTTGAGTGTTCTTCAAACATTAAAGCTTTGGCACTTGTCCAGTCTTCCTCAATGGCTGCGTAAACTTCGGCAACACTTCCAAGTGTGGGATTTTTCAATTCTTCTGAGGAAGTGGAGTACTCACGTCTTAAAGTAAAATACCTGCCTTCGTTACTACCGTTCGGATTATAGGGTGGAGCATACATTCTGGCCAGATACCAGTAGGCCAACCCTCTCATAAAAAGAAGCTCCCCTTTAAACTGATTCACCTTGTCCCTGTCTGCTTGAGTCATACTTGGGAAAGGATCTTCGCCAGATGCCTCTGCATCATTCAGCATTTTAATCGGGCCATTACAGGCTGTTATCATTTCATATAACCGCATAAAAGCTCCTTCCATTTCATACGCAGGTGTCGCATTGCTGAATTCCCTATTATAATATTCAGCTGAAGCGCTGGCGCCCACAAATTGAGGAAGAAAAACAGCTATATCTGATTCGGTAAAATTTTTGAGTGCAATAGTGCCAAAAGCATTATTCCAAGGTTCACGATTTAATAAAAAGTAAGGTTCTCTTACACCAATTTCAAGTTCATTTACATTTGTCCATGGAAACTCGTTGGGTCTGTCCAGTTCAAAAAAAGCTTCCTGATCGCAGGATATTCCTAAAATGGTTATGAATATCAATAACAAATATTTACTGGTTGTATTCATTGCAATATATTTAATCATTATTAAAAATTGATATTTAATCCGAGGCTGTATGTACGGGCCTGGGGCATTGAATTGTAACTCACAAAACTTGCTGCCGAAGATTGGTTGATTGGCACTTCAGGATTGTATCCAGAAAAACTGGTCAGCGTTAAAAGATTGGTTACATTCAGGGAAACTCGTAAAGATTGCATTTTAATTCTTGAAGCAACCGACACAGGTAATGTATAACCAAAATTCAGGTTGTTTAACTTCAAATAATCACCTTTTTCAAGAAACATGGAAGAAATGTATTTTTCTTCTGTTCCAAATGTTACTGGTTCAGTTGATGGATTTCCATCATCATCATAAAAATGCTGTACATTCATTACAACCTGGGGCCACTTTGAATTGTCGCCCGGATTCTGCCAGGCTTCAGTCAACAACTTATTGGAAAGCGCCCGCACTCCTCTGTTTGGAGTGAGTGAACTCTGCAACAACCGGTTGTAAATGTAATGCCCAAATGCAAATGAAAAATTCAAACTTAAGTCAAAATTCTTATAGGCAAACTGATTGTTGAAACCGCCAATTACTTTCGGCAGTGAAGTTTTTCCTTCCAGAATCATTCTGTTTGCTTCCAGATTTGCAGTTGTTCCGGGAATTATATTTCCCGTGTGGGAAGTTGTTCCATCCTCGTTTACCTTTACCTCATAAATCATCGGAATGCCTTTCTCAGGGTCAACACCGGCTGATTCTGCCATATACCAATTGCCTAATGGAAGACCCTTCTTGAAAATTGTAATAATTCTGTCTTCAAAAGGTTCAGACTGAGTAATACCAACATTGTTGGCATCGGAATCAGGATCCAACGAAAGAATTTTATTCTTGTTTGTTGAGAAATTCAAGCCCAGATTCCATTTAAACGCATTGGTTAACACTGCGGCATCGGCATTAAATTCAATTCCCTGGTTTTCCATATCACCAATGTTTTGCCATACAATATTACCGCTGCCACCTGAAATTCCTGCTGAATAAGGAAGTGCCACAGCCAAAAGCATATCCTCAACGGTTTGTTTGTAATATGCTAATGAACCATTTACTCTGTTATTTAATAATCCAAAATCAAATCCGATATCGAGGGTACTCGTAGTTTCCCATTTGATATCAGAATTTCCAATACTTATTAGCTGGGTACTTGGTCTTCCCAGCGTATTAGATGTACGAGGTTGAAAATTATCTGAGGTAATTCCGCTTGGAATATTTGTATTACCTGTTTGACCAAAACTTCCCCGTAACTTTAACAGATTAATAAAATCCGAATTGAAAAAATCTTCATCT
>CAZCPH010000466.1:0-930 GCA_964500105.1 uncultured Mariniphaga sp.
AATGGCTTCGAAATCGATGGCTGCAAGTGCTTTCTGAATTTGTTCTGAAAGGGGTTTTATGTTGGGTTCTTCGTTAAAAACGCAAATAACCAGTGAAAGTTTCTTCATGTTATAACTCTTTTGATTTCTGTACTTTTTTTGAAATTCGTGGCAAAGGTAAACAAATCTGCAGCAAAAACGGCTTTCTCACCGGCTTCGGTTGATTTCCCAAATGTATGAAATCCTGATGGTTTTATATTCCAGATGCCTTAAGCCATGTTGATATTGCAAACGCAAAGCTCTTGCTGCAAACTGCTTCTTCAGATCGAAATTGAGTTGCAAGGGTCTGTCGCGTTCATTTTTGTACCCCGAATAACCCGAACAGGAGGCTGAAAAAAGCCAGTCCTTTTTCAAAAGGTCAACCCCCACACCATACAAAAGGGCATCGTTCTGCAGATTCATTTCGTCGTTGGTCTGCCAGGTGTAAAATCCAACCGTTCCAAAAGGTCTGAAAGCAGTTGTTTCTTCATTTCCAAAGAGTTTTGAAAAGCTTGCATCCAGAAAATAGGCTGGACTGTCGATGTAACGAGCCCCTTCCAACTGATTGCCCGAAGCCGTTTTTGTGCCAAACCGGAAAAGTGTGTTGGGAAATTTTCTGTCTTTTACCACCTGAATCAAAGTACTGAAATAAAAATCGCCAATGGCTGTGCCTTTGCCGTCTCTTATGCGTGAAAACCGTTCATTTCTAATCTCTTCTGAAAAAGCAAAACGCTCAAAAACAACACCATACATCTCAACAGCAATGTGATTTCCGGCAAACGGAATGTGCACATATCCGGAAATATCCTGCGTGGGGTCTCCGGTGTGAAAATGGGTTGAAGCTGTGAGCTCGATTTCTGTTCCCCTTACCAGCTCTCCTTTCTGAAGATGAGGGACAGGAAGTGCATTGGG
>CAZCPH010000466.1:940-3015 GCA_964500105.1 uncultured Mariniphaga sp.
GCCATCCCGGATCACCAACTTCCCATCCATGCTGTTCGTTCCACCACGACATATCGTTTCCCGACTGTTGCGCAATTCCCTGAAAAACAGAAAAAACAACTAAAACGGTGATTAAATAACCTCTCATAACCGATAAAATTCAGGCTAAAAATAATTAAAAAAGGACTGCTATACCGGCAGTCCTTTCTATTCTATAAGTTTAACTTTTCTCTTATTGCGGGAGGAACTGCATCCTTATGAACCATAATACTCATGGTTTTATAGCTCACATAAGGTTTTGAGGCATAAAAGTATCCGTTGTACTTATTGTAATCACCCCATGAATTTTTCACCTTATAGAAAGTATTTCCGTTTCTATCCTTGGCCAATCCAACGATGTGCATGCCATGATCGTCGGTAGTCTGGAGATTGTCGAAGGCAATCTGGCGCATTTCCTGAGTAACTTCCAGCTCCGGAACCGGTTTTTCAAGCTTGTACAATTCGTTTTCGCGTTCCCTTTCAGGCAATGCTTCCCACCGCGAAATTTCGGCATCAGACATGTCTGTATCCGGAGCAGCAGGCAAAACAGCCACACCTTTGTTGCCCGAAGCAAATCCTTTTTCACTCACATCTGCAGCCCAGGCAATAGAGAATCCGTTATTCAATGCATAATCGATGGTTTCTTCCATTTCATTTAAAGGGATGTTGTACACCTCGTCCCACGACCAGTTGTCGGGAATTTCAATAATGAATTTTGAATAAAACGGATGATGGGTATAAGAAGTAATTTCCACATAATCTTCCATGTTCAGCCCCACAAAATTGTCGGCAAAACTGAGCGGTGTGTAAGATTTCCCTTCGTAAACAAAATTGTGGGGAATTTCACCCAGATAAGTGTCAAGAATCTGCGTAAAAGCATCGTGCCAGGCAGTACTGAGTTTCCGGTTCTTGTTTTCCACAACAGCATCTACGTACTCACGCAATACCCTGTCCATTTCACCGTGCACATGTTTGTCTTCTCCGTATTTCAGCCCGTTGAAGACCGATTCGGGGACAACTCCGTATTTGGAAATCATGTTGGTTACATCATGAAAAGCCCCACCAGCCGAAAAATTCAGATTTCCGTGAACCCTCACATGTTTAATGGCTTTTTCGGCATAGGTGTGCCAAACAATAAACATTTCGGAGAGATTTACCTCCGGTTTTCCCAAACGCAGCATTTCCGACTGCAAAAATGAGAGTCCCGAAAACGACCAGCATGTTCCGGAACGGTGCTGATCTTCCACTGGCGTGGTTGGAAGCATAATGACGTCTTCAAATCCCCAGGCGTCTTTTTTATCATTTTTAACCTCGTCTCCTGCAAACACAGGCGACAAAAAACCAACAACAAAAAGCGTTGTCAGAAAGGTGGAAAATTTAATCTTCATTAAAAAAAACTTTAAAACTTCTTATTTTTTACTTGTTGCCAAAAATAAGAATAAAAATTTTTTAACGAAAATTTTAACATTTAGAAACATTCTGAATTTAAGGGTCTGCAAAATTCACTTCGTGGTACCTGAAACAACTTGTCAAATGGTCATTTACCATACCGGTTGCCTGCATGTGGGCATACACAACCGTTGAGCCAACAAACTTAAATCCCCTTTTTTTCAAGTCTGCTGAAATTTTATCGGAAAGCGGGGTTTTTGCCGGCAGTTGGTTTTGTTCTGTAAATGAATTCACAATGGGTTTGTAGTTCACAAATCTCCAGATGTAGTTGTCGAAACTTCCAAACTCTTTTCTGATGTTCAGAAACCGACGAGCATTGTTTACACAGGCTGCTATTTTTTGCCTGTTTCGGATAATCGATTTATTCTGAAGCAATTCAAGGATTTTCTTTTCGTCATACATCGAAATAATTTCCGGATTAAAGTGATCAAACGCTTTCCTGAATGCTTCCCGCTTGTTCAGAACAATTTGCCAGCTTAAGCCAGCCTGAAAACCCTCAAGCATCAGAAATTCAAACAATTTCATATCA
Organism: uncultured Mariniphaga sp.; assembly: GCA_964500105.1. Classification (GTDB taxonomy): domain Bacteria; phylum Bacteroidota; class Bacteroidia; order Bacteroidales; family Prolixibacteraceae; genus Mariniphaga. The sequence goes on from CAZCPH010000466.1 coordinate 2,937, forward strand.
TCGTGCAGCGGAACACCCCATTCCGTATCGTGGTACTTCATCATCAAATCGCTTGAAACCGACCAGTTACATCGTTCAC
>CAZCPH010000467.1:0-3013 GCA_964500105.1 uncultured Mariniphaga sp.
GCTGATGGTTTTTTACAACACAACCGCCGCCAAACAGCGCGACGAGCAGAAGCTGATGGCAGTAACACTGGTGGCTGAGCGCGATCCGGCAGCAGAGGTTTTTCTGGCCGAAATTCAAAAATCCATTCAGAAAGATTCCGTCATTCCCCACCTGCTTATTGAAGATGACGAAACAGTGGTCAGTTACATCGAAGAAACCTATTTCAACAGCTATTTCAGGCAGTACGACGTGCGGTTTTTCAAATGTTCGGGGGGCGACAGCCTCTTTATTGAAATGGATAAACGCATGGCGCCCTGTTTCGATTTTTTCGAAGATATGATACAGGCGCAGGGAATGAAAATTCCGGGAACGAATTTCTATTTCATGGACAATATGAACGGCCGAATCTCTTACACCGGCCATTTGCACTATCCGCTGTCATCGGAAGAAAAAGGCGTTTCCATTTTCATTGAACTGAACTCGGAACTGCTGTTTGAAGGCATTGGCTTTCCGGAACTGCTGATTGATAAATCGATGGCCAAGCCCGACAACTACAAAAGGTTCAACTACGCCAAATACTACGGGGGAGAGCTTACCGACCGCCACGGCGACTACAACTACAATTTTTATGTCCACTCCTACCTCACATCAGGCCAGGAGTTTGATTACAACCGCTGGGACGGCATGGAACACCTGATTTACAACACCCGTGAAGACAACTACGTGATTGTTTCGCGTGAACTTTTCACCTTCATTGATTACCTCATCTCCTTTCCCTATCTGTTCGTATTTTACTTCCTTTCGGTGTTGATTCTGCTGTTTACCGGAAACCAGTCCATACGCAACCGTTCCGTAAAAATCGATCTGAAATTTAAAATCCAGGCTGCCATTATATCCATTGTTTTTGTGTCGCTGCTGGTGGTGGCCATGGCAACCATCTGGTACAATGTGAGGGAGTACAAGGAGAAACACCAGAACGATTTGAACGAAAAACTGATTTCCATTGCCGAAGAGATTGACATGCGCCTGGAAGAGGTGGAAAACTGGAACCCCGAAATACTCGACTGGCTGAACCGCGAACTGTCCAAGCTGTCCAATATTTTCAGAACCGACATCAACATTTACAACACCGACGGGCACATGATAGCATCCTCGCGCCCCGAAATATTTCAGCGCGGACTGGTGTCAGACCGCATGAACGCCCGTGCCTTTAACGAAATTTTTAACAATTTCCAGCTCACCTGGTTCCAGCCTGAAGAGATTGGAATGCTCTCCTACCTGTCGGCCTACAAGCCGGTAATCAACAACACCGGCGAATATCTGGGCGTAATCAATCTGCCCTACTTTATCCGGCAGGACAAATACAGCCAGGAGCTTTCCACCATTGTGGTGGCGTTTATCAACCTCTACGTGCTGCTTTTCCTTGCCAGCATTATTGTGGCCATTTTTATCGCCAACCAGATTACCCGTCCGCTGGTGCTTATTCAGGAAAACCTCCGGAAAATGCAACTGGGAAAACGGAACGAACCCATTTATTACAACCGCAACGATGAAATTGGCAGCCTGGTTAAAGAGTACAACAAAAAGGTGGATGAGCTGGCTGTAAGTGCCGAACTGCTGGCCCGGTCGGAACGCGAATCGGCCTGGCGCGAAATGGCCAAACAAATTGCACACGAGATTAAAAATCCGCTCACCCCAATGAAGCTGAACATTCAGCACCTGCAGCGTTTTAAAGGAAACAGCGAAGAGTACGAAAAATACATCGAACGGATTACCTCCACACTCATTGAGCAAATCGACAACCTCTCCAACATTGCCACGGAGTTTTCAAACTTTGCCAAAATTCCCACTGCGCGCAACCAGGTTTTCAAACTGGCCGGTCAATTGCAAAAAGTTATCGACCTGTTCGAGTCGCATCACCAGGCTACCATAGAATTTCATACCAACGGACTGGAATTCATCGAAGTGAATGCCGACCGCGACCAGTTGTCGAGAGCTGTCATTAACCTGATTAAAAACGCCATTCAATCGATACCCGACGACCAGGAAGGCAAGATTGACATCAGCCTCAACCGCCGCGACCATATGGCGGTTATTGCAGTGGCCGACAACGGAGAAGGCATTTCCGATGAGCTGCGCGACAAACTGTTCAGCCCCAGTTTTACCACCAAATCCAGTGGCATGGGCCTGGGCCTGGCCATCGTAAAAAGCATTGTGGAAAACTTTTCGGGCCATGTATGGTTTGAAACCGCAGAAGGAAAAGGGTCAACATTCTATATAGAAATCCCTGTTTTTGAAGGCTGAACCACATTATTTCAGAATAAACTCCTCCCGGGCAATGGAAAAAGAAACAGATTTTTCGATATTTGGAGAATATTTCAATGTAAAATCACAATATTGCTAAAAAATATCCTATGGTTCCATTGTCTTTTCGCCAGATCACCGAACGCCTGAACCAGATGCAACTCCCCGAAACCGATGTGGTTATAGGGATTGGAAGCGGCGGCATACCTCCGGCTACTATGGTGGCTTACCATTTGAATGCCGAACTGCAGGTGATGGTTTTAAACTACCGCGACGAACAGAACAATCCGCGTTACGACGAGCCGCAGGTGCTTGAAAAACCCCACGGACACCTCGAAGGCAAACGTATTTTGCTGGTGGATGATGTGTCGGTTTCAGGAAAAACCATGCAGGCAGCCCGCGAACAGTTAAAAGGGTTAAACGTTCAAACCCTGGCCATGAAAGGAAAAGCCGACTTTGTGCTCTTCCCCGAAATTAAAGATTGTGTAAAATGGCCGTGGAAACCATAAAACCAAAAACTTTTCAAAATGAAAACATTAGCTACTTTCTTGGGAATCATTCTTACCCTTGGAACCTTTGCAACAGAAAAAGATTCCAAATCGTTTCGTCCCGGTGCATTGTGGCCCGACAACAACGGGCTCCACATCAACGCCCACGGGGGAGGCATGCTTTTTCACCAGGGAAAATACTACTGGTTTGGCGAACACAAAACCGAAGGGCGCCGCGGCA
>CAZCPH010000468.1:0-845 GCA_964500105.1 uncultured Mariniphaga sp.
GCTCACCTTTGCTGTGAATCTGATGGCAGGTCATACATGGCATGGTGGGTTTGTCCGCCATTTTTTTGTCCTTCATGCTCCATGGGCCTTGTTGCGAAATGGGTTCAACCAAATCGAGAACAGTTCCGGCATAAAACATCCCGTGGCAACGCAGACAGTCGAAGTTAAGCTGTTCAGTGGTGTTGTGGGTTTCATCCAGCAGAATATCGGCATAAGTGGCCGAGTGTCCGCCGGCCATCCAGTTGGCATATTCATTTTGATGGCAGGAAACGCAACGCTCCATGGTCTCCAGAATCTGTGCTTCGGACAACCGGATTTCGTCGGGGTGTGGTTTGTTTTGAACATGTCGTACCACCATTCTGCCTTTTTTCGACAAGCTGTGCCAGCCGTTTTCAAGTGCTGTTCCATGGCATTTAAAGCAGGAAATTTCACGGTGTGCCGATGCAGTCCATGTGGTGTGCGACGGACTGATTTCGTGGCAACTGGCGCAGGTTCTTTCCGGATTTGCTGCATTCCACCAGGTGTAGGAACCTCCAAGTATGATTGTCAGCATAAAAAGAACAACGATTAACCGAATGGTATTTTTTAAAAGTCTCGTTTTCATAAATTACGATTTGAATTGGGTTCCTTTCCAGTTTTTTACAATGTAATCGCCTACCCAGTATCCCAGTGCCATAATGGTAAGTGCCGGATTAAAACCTCCGTTGGTAACACACAAACTTCCGTCGGCAACAAACAAGTTGTCAATTTCGTGTACTTGCCCAAATTTATTGGTTACTGAAGTTTTTGGGTCGTTGCCCATTCGCGCAGTGCCAGCCTGGTGTTGTCCTCCGCTGAGGCCTCTT
>CAZCPH010000468.1:855-3002 GCA_964500105.1 uncultured Mariniphaga sp.
CCCACACTTTTCCAGGTGTGGTAGGCGCCTGCTTCTTTCAAAATTTCTTCGGCCCGGTCAGACATAAACTGGCATCCGGTGGGATCGTAAGGGTGTCGCGAGCCGGAAAGCCGCGCTACCGGAATTCCCCAGTGGTCTTTTATCTCAGGATCAACGGTTACCCGAGCCTCAAAATTGGGTATTTCCTGAAAAGGGCCGTGTAAACGAAGCAATTTCTTAAACTGGCTGCGCTGGTATTCTTTGTGTTCGGGTCCCCAGCGTTTGGCACCTGGCGGACGCATTTTCGAGAAAAGATAGGGCATTGCAGTAAATTCGTTACACAGCACACCGCCTCCAACAATTCCCTGGTTATCGTGATTGAAATCGGCAATGGCAAGGGTAGCTCCCGGACCAACATCGTCGTACACATCATCTTTCATTAAGCCGTGAGCGCCGGTGTAGGCATGGCCCTGCAGGTTTCGGCCCACCCAGTCGTAGTTGTTTCCGGCCCCGTTTGGGAACAGTTTCGATTTTGAATTGAGCAACAGCCGGGCTGTTTCAACTGCTGCCGCTGCAACAACTACAATATCGGCAGTTTGAATGTGGCCTTTATCTTTTTCGTCGAAATATTTTACACCAGTTGCCCGACCTTTTTCATCGAGCATTATTTCGGCAACCTGGCAGTGGGTGCGCAATTCGCAGTTTCCGGTTTCAAGGGCAGTTGGTATCACCGTGTTGTGCGTTCCGCATTTGGCGTTCACCGGGCAAGCAAATCCAACACAGCTGCGCATACGGTAACAGGCAGGCCGGCCGCCATAACGCACCGAGTTACGCAACATGGGAATGGGAAAAGGATGCAGGCCCAAACGGGTGGCTGCGCCGGCCAGAATATTCGCCGAATGGTTGTACGCAAACGGAGGCATGGGGTAGGGCTTTTTCCGCGGCGATTCGAACGGATTGGCGCCACTTTCGCCCGAAACACCAATTTCCCATTCTGCCTTTTCATAAAACGGTTCCAAATCGAAATAGCTAATGGGCCAGTCATCAAGTGTAGAGCCTTCAACATGACCATAAGTCGATTTCATTTTAAAGTCTTTTTCCATAAACCGCCAGGCCATAGCGCCGTAACTCACTGTGCCGGAACCTACGCAAGCTGCATTGTTGCTGTAACTACCTTCGCTGGGCAGAACTATTCTTGTGGAACCATCGCTGTTCACCACAACCCTTCGGTGCCGTTCATTATCAGGTCCAAAAGCATTGCCCAAAACATTGGTGCGCTGCGAAATAAGTTCGTCATCGTCGTGGTCGTCGTAGGTTGCCCAGCTTCCACGTTCAAACAGTACTACCGAAAGACCGGCGACAGCCAGTTCTTTGGCAACAATTCCGCCTCCTGCGCCGGCGCCAACCACTATTGCATTTACATGTTTGTTTTTCATAGTTCTGTCAGTTTAGCAGTTGCACATTTCGATTCGTAGCGGTTTTGCCCCAGCACATGCGGATAGTCCAGTTTCATCATTTTGTAACTCACGTAGTTTTTGTTTCCTCCGTGGCGTGGTGAACCATAAAATCCCTGCATGCAATGGTCGAGCAGCATGTTGAAAAAGCTGCGTTGGTTCACCTCAGTCCAAAATTCTTCTGGAAGTTGTCCGCTTTCCATCTGTACCATAAATTCAGTTTGTACTTGGATTTCCAATTCAAAAAAGGATTTCTGAAACAGGTTTTGGGCTGAACTTTCAATGGCTGAAACTCCAAAGCGATAATCGTCTTGAAACCGGGTATAAGGCCCCACCAGTTGCTTGTCGATAAAATTGACCACGTTGGCATCAGTAGCGCCGGGATCCTGATCGGCTGGGATGATTTGCTCTGCAAATGCAATGATTGTGCGGGCTTCCTTTTCGCTGAAAAACCGCCAGGGAGAGTCGTAACCGGAACATGCCGGAATAAACAAAACACTTCCGCAGGCGATACTGAGCTGGTGAAGGAATTCCCTTCTGCTGGTTTCCATCATTTTTTGGTTTATGTTGATGAAAACAAATTTAAGGATTGGTTCGAAAAAACCGGGGTGGGCGAGGTAATACGGAATGATTCTAAAAAAGAGATCAAAAGGAACCGTTTTCTTTTTGAAAGAACAGTTTCCTGGTTACAAGGGAATAGCTCAAATCTAAATG
>CAZCPH010000469.1:0-3001 GCA_964500105.1 uncultured Mariniphaga sp.
TTTGGCAGTTTTCCGGTAAAAGCGGGCAGTCTGATTGTTACTTTTCCGGAAGTCTGGCACCGTTACAAACCCACCTTTCAAACCGGCTGGACAGAAAACTATATCGGTTTTGGCGGACCCGTAGCCGAAAATTTCATGAAGCACCGTCTTTTTTCGCCCGAACAGCCTGTCATTCAAATTGGTGAACGCGAAGAAATACTGGATAGTTTTCTGAAAATTTTTGACCTCACCGAAACAGAACAACCTGGTTTCCAGCAAATAGCATCGGGATTAATTATTAAACTTTTAGGATACCTTGTAGCTTTTGAAAAGCAAAAAGAGTTTTCCGGAAAAAAAATTGCCGAAGTGATTGAGGAAGCCCGTTTTCAAATGCGCAGCGAAGTGGGCCGAAACTTCGACCTCGAAAATTTTGCCGCAGAAAATAATATCGGCTACTCGTGGTTTCGGCGGATGTTTAAAAATTATACCGGGTTGTCGCCCCGGCAATATTGCCTGCAGCTAAAAATTATACGGGCAAAGGAATTGCTGCTAAGTACCAACCTGTCGGTAAAAGAAATCAGCTACGAACTGGGGTTTGAATCCATTCACTATTTCAGCCGTATGTTCAAACAAAAAACGGGCAAAAGCCCCAGCGAATTCAGGGGTTAAACGGGTTTTACCGCCCTTACTACCAAAGGAATGTGGTTTCCACCGAATGGTTCCTTTTTGAAACCGGAGTAAAACTCAACATCAGTAAAACCGGCATTTTCCAAAAGAACTCTCAGTTCGCCGCTTTTTAGAGCAAGCAGCGGTGTTTCATTATGAATTACCTCGCCTTCCTTTTTTAAATACAGTTTAGTTTGAAAAGAAATCAACGGACTATTTTCGTCAAAACCGTAACGGCGAACAAATTTTATGTTTTCGGTTTCAATCAGCGGTAACTCCGTAACCGGTTCAGAAACAATGAAATCGTAATTCAGAATTTGCAACAGAAAAACACCGCCGGGCTTTAAAACTGCGAACACTCCGCGTAACATTTTAGAAATAAGCTCATGAGAAGGCAAATGAACCAATGTGTTGCCAAAACAAAGAACTGCATCGAAAGCTTCAGATTGAAAATCGCTTTGCAACTCCAGCATGTTTCCTTTCTGAAACAGGAGCCCGGGATACACTTTTTTGGCATTAGCCTGTTGAAGTAAATCTTCGTTTAAATCTATCCCGGTAACATCAGTACCCGATTTTGACAGCTGAAAAGCCAGCTCACCGGTTGCACAGCCAATATCCAATACCTTTTTCCCCGGTAAATCACCGGCATTGTTTTTCACAAACTGCAACTGGGCCGGATTGTAAGGAAAAATTTCCGGATAATATTCCGATATGGAAGTGTAAAATTTATTTTGAGTATTTGCCATATTATTCCTTTTTAATCACAAAAAAATTAAAGATTTAATCAACAAAAAAATTAGAATTCTTCTTTTTATTGAAATTTATTCTGATATTTCGATAGTAAATCAATAAAAAAAATTACACAATGAAAAACAAACTCTTTAAAATTCTGGCTGTTATTTTCATGGCAGGTTTTTACTATGGATGCCAGGAAACACTTATTGACGATTCTGTAGAAGAATCTGTTGAGTTAAAATCAGCGCAAAATGCCAAAGTGAGTTACATCGTGGTGCTGAACGATGCGGAGCTGAATGCCGAGCTGGCAAACATGAAAGGCTACGAAAAAAGGCAGCAGGCAGCGCAAAAAGCCGCTGAAAAAGTGATGAAACGGGCCGGAGTAACTGACGGCGAACTGGGTTTTGTTTACGGAACGGCTATTCAGGGATTTTCCGTAAAAATTCCGCCGGGACAATTAAAAAAGCTGGAAAATGACCCTTCGGTAAAATTCATTGAAGAAAACCAAACCATTACGTTGATTCAGCCAATGGCAAAACCCGGCGACGGAGACGTTCAGGCAACGGCACAAACAATTCCCTGGGGAATTACCCGTGTGAATGGTGGCGTAAACTATTCCGGGAAAAAAGCCTGGATTATCGATTCGGGTATCGATTTAGATCATCCTGACCTGAATGTGAATACATTACTTAGCAAAACTTTTGTTCTCCGAACTTCCTCTGCCGACGATGACAATGGCCATGGCTCGCACGTGGCCGGAACTGTTGCCGCAAAAAACGACGGTGTTGGAGTAGTTGGTGTTGCAGCAGGCGCTGAACTGGTAGCTGTAAAAGTACTTGACCGGAGGGGAAGCGGAAGTTACGACGGAGTGATTGCCGGGGTTGATTACGTTGCAAATACCGCCGCTTCAGGAGACGTGGCCAACATGAGCCTGGGCGGCCCAACTTCCGACGCACTAGATGCTGCAATTATAGAGGCTGCAAACAAAGGAATTAAATTTGCTTTGGCTGCCGGCAACGAAAGCTCTGATGCAAACAATAGTTCGCCTGCGAGGGTGAATCACAGCAATGTGTTTACCATTTCGGCCATGGGTGAAAATGATGCATGGGCCTATTTTTCCAACTACGGCAACCCGCCGGTAGATTATTGCCAGCCCGGAGTAAACATTTATTCCACATACAAAGGCGGCGGTTATACCACCATGAGCGGAACCTCCATGGCATCGCCCCACATGGCCGGACTGCTTTTACTCGGAAACACAAAAACCGACGGAACCGTTAACGGCGACCCTGATGGAAATGCCGACCCCATCTTGGTGTACAACGGAACCGTAACCCCTCCACCTCCACCGGATAATATTGCACCAGAAGCAGATTTCACCTGGTCGGCATCTGAATTGACAGTGAATTTTACAGATGCAAGCTCTGACACAGATGGCAGTGTCGTTGCCTGGAACTGGAATTTCGGCGATGGATCATCTTCAACGGCACAAAATCCGTCCCGAACTTATACTGCAGCCGGAACATACAATGTAAGCCTTACGGTTACAGATGATGACGGCTCCACAAACACAGTTTCAAAAAGTGTTACAGTAACCACAAGTCAGACATCCGATATCTCA
>CAZCPH010000470.1:0-3001 GCA_964500105.1 uncultured Mariniphaga sp.
CTACTTCGGGGCGACTTGGAATTTGAAAATAATATTTTAGAAGATTTGGTCTTAATCAAATCGGATGGTTTCCCAACGTACCATTTTGCCAACGTAATTGACGACCATTTTATGAAGGTGACTCACGTTTTACGCGGCGAAGAATGGCTTCAATTCTGAAAATCAACTCTTCCATGCTGAACGGTTTGGTAATGTAATCGTCGGCACCAAGCTTAAATCCCTCAATTACATCATCTTTCAGATTCTTTGCAGTAAGAAAAATAATCGGAATATCAGGATTTACCACCCGGATATCTTTAGCCAGCGAAAAACCGTCTTTTTTTGGCATCATAATATCGAGAATGCAAATATCATAATGCTCTTTCATAAATCCTTTATAAGCAACTTCGCCATCAGGATAAAGGTCAGCTTCAAATCCTTTGGCCACCAGATATTCTTTTAACAGTAAACCCAGATTTTCATCGTCTTCTGCCAAAAGCAATTTTGTTTTCTGTTCCATGGTTATTTTTTAAATTTTGGTAACAATATACTAAACTTTGTGCCTTTATTCACAGCACTGTCCACTTTAATTTTTCCGTTATGCAGGTCCACAATTTTTTTCACATAGCTAAGCCCAAGCCCGAATCCTTTGACATCGTGCACATTCCCTGTCGGCACACGGTAAAACCGGTCGAAAATCTGAGTGTGATGTTCTTTGGGAATTCCAATACCTTTATCACGCACCGATACCACCACCATGTCGTTTTTATTTTCGGTGGAAACGGTTATGTCAGGCGTTTCCCTGCTGTATTTCATTGCATTGTCCAATAAATTAAACACCACATTGGTAATGTGTACCTCATCTCCTTTAATCACTGCATTATCCGCATTCAATTCAGCATGCAGAACACCATTTTTGCTTTTTACACGCAGTTCAAAGTTATTCAGAACAGACTGAAGCGTATGGTTCAGATCGAATTCCTTAAACTTCAGTTTCAGCCTTCCTTCGTTAAAAACAGCCATCTGAAGCACCTTTTCAACCTGAAAACTCAATCTTTTACTTTCCTGATTAATCACCCGCGAAATGTGTTCTATTGTTTTGGGGGTATTGGTAATGCTGCCGTCCTCAAGCATCTGACTCGCAAGCGAAATGGTTGAAATGGGAGTTTTCAGCTCATGGGTCATGTTGTTAATGAAGTCGTTTTTAATCATTGACAGCTTTTTCTGCCTGAAAATGACCAAAATAGCGTAAGCAAAAATGGCAATGAGCAAACCGGTCAGTATTATGGTTGGAATAATTGTGAAACCTGTTGCCCGCAGTAAAAATCCCGAACGCTTTGGAAAATAAACGTACAAGTAGTTGGGTTGCTGGCCATCGAAATCGTAGGGAAACAGCAAGCTGTAATACTCCTTTTTTCGGGACGGGTTGTAATTCAGACTACCGGCAACAAAACGGTCAGTTCCCTGGTTGGCACTTTTAACCGCGTACCGGTATTCAAGGTCTATTCCGGTTTCCTGAAAAACGGTGCGGATAGATTCCGCCAGATATGACGAGTCAATGCGATCTTCCAGCGGTCTTCCTTCCAGCAAAATTTTGTAGTTAATCCAATGGGTATCTTTCAACCACTGTTCCCTTCGTCGCTCAAGGTCGAGGTTAAATTCATGCAACTGTTCAAACGAATTGGCATCGCTGGGAAACTGTAACATATCTTCGTTTTGCTGCGAGCGGGCTGAATCGGTAATAATAATCTGAAACTCTTCCTGAAAACTCCGGTAATTGTTGCTTTCTGAATACCTGAACTGGAAACTGCCGGATATCTGACCGGCTCCCTGCCTCGGAAAAACGCTCAGGTTTCGCTGCGGATTGTTTGCTCCGGGTAAACGGCCGGCTCGGGCACTCTCCCGGGCCAATCGCTGTTCATGCAATTCCATCTGATCCACCACCCTCTTGAGTGCACCTTTCACCATCTGGTCAAACTGTTCTTCGCGAATATCAGAAGCCGTTTTGATGAGGTTGGTTTGAATCAGAATTAACCCCGAAAGCACCAATGCCATTAATACAATTAATGTTAACAACATTCTTCTGCTCATGCAGCAAAGATAATTTTAATGAAAAACCGTTAAAAACCCTCTTAACATTATTTAACAGGAAGTCTGGTATTGTAATTATTATTAACCTTGAACCGCCATCCAATCAAAATTCCCTGCAATATTCTATTTCAGTTTTCCCAGCAAAAACTGCTCAATAATAACCGGAAAATATTCATATTCAAGCTGATGAACCTTCTGAGCAATTGTTTCGGGCGTATCGGTTGGTAAAACCGTACATTTTGCCTGAAAAAGAACTCTGCCTTCATCAAACTTCTGGTTTACCAAATGAATGGAAATACCGGTTTCCTTTTCCTTGTTTTCGGCAACAGCCTGGTGAACTTTCATTCCGTACATCCCTTTGCCGCCATATTTTGGTAAAAGTGCAGGATGAATGTTCACAATCTGAAAACTTTCAATCAGATTTTCGGGAACAAGCCACAAAAAACCCGCAAGTACAATCAGATCAATGCCTCTGCTTTTGAGCTTTTGTGCCACTTCATCTGTTTCATAAAACTGTTTCCGGCCAAAAACAAAGGTGTCAACACCAAAATTTGCTGCCCGGGTAAGCGCAAAGGCATCAGGCTTGTTACTCCAGAGAGAATCAACCACAATATGCTCATTTTCTGAAAAATACTGGATAATATTTTGGGCATTTGTGCCTGAACCAGAGGCAAAAACAGCAATTTTCTTAACATTCATTTTATATTGAGTAAAAGCATTGGAACTTTTGAATAAATTGTTCAATTTTAGAATATTACATTTTTAATATAACGTGCCTTATTCATCTTTTTTATATTTTTTCTTTGAAATATAAACTGTAAATGTATTACTTTGCAGCGAATTATTTAAAAACACAAATTAGTATTAACTAAAATTTTAGAATTATGTCTGACGTTGCAGCAAAAGTAAAAGCAATTATCGTTGATAAATT
>CAZCPH010000471.1:0-2997 GCA_964500105.1 uncultured Mariniphaga sp.
ATGTTCCGGATTTTTATTGTCGTTAGTAGTGACTTCAATGTACCGGAAACCGGTGTAAAAGAAGCGCGGTTCATACATTTCCGTTTCATTACTTTTGAGGGTGTAATCAGTCCAGGTTTCAGCGTGGTAACGGAATTTGGTGCTCAGTTTATCACTTTCTTCCAGCGGTTTGGGAAACAGCGAATCGTTTAGGGTTTCGGCACCGCGAATGCGAATGACCTGCCCGGGCGAACCTTTTACTTCCAGCTTCCACCAGCCGGCAATGTTCTGTCCCAAATCATAAAGGAAAACTCCCGGTTCGGGATTGGTTTGTTTAACCGGTTCCAACGTTTGGGTAACCTCAATGGCAGGTGTCAGTTGCGATTTTAATTTTCCTCCCGGATTATCTGCCGTCGCGACAGAATTCCACGCAGCATCATCAAAATCTGCAGTTGCCCAGCCGGGAACCTCTTTTCGTGCATCGTAATCTTCTCCACCGTATAAATTATTGAATGTTATCGGTCCGTCAGCAGACTTCCAGGAGTTGTCGGAAACCACCACCTCGCGGGTACCGTCGGTATATTCAATCATCAGTTGCATCCAGAGAGCCGGATTCCCAAACGACGCACCGCCGCTTCCCCAACTCCAGCGCCCTTCGGTTTGCCGGAAATTCCAGGCGCCGTTGCCCAGCATGGCGCCGGCAGTGTTGGTTCCGTTTTGCAGTAAATCAGTGACATCATAAGTGGAATATAAAATGGTTTCGCGGTAATCGGTTACGCCGGGGTCGAGTACGTGGTTGCCCACCTTTTCACCGTTCAGATACAACTCGTAAAAACCGGCTGCGGTTACATAAACATACGCCTGGTTAATTTCCTTTTCCACCTGAAAATCTTTACGCAGCAACGGACTTGCATCCGTAATTTCATCCTGCGTAGTTATCCAATGCGCCTGCCACTCCCCTTCATTCAAAATGCCGGTGTGAAAAGAGGCCGGCTCGCTCCATGTCGAAGTTTCGTCATCCAGCCACACGCGCACCCGCCAGAAATATTTTTTGTTGCTTTCCAGCGGATTGCCGTTGAATTCAATATTCACGGTTTCGTCGCCGGAAATTTTTCCTGAATCCCAAACCGAACCGGTTTCATTTTCCGTTTCTTTTGCTGATTCGCTTACAATTATCTGATATGCAGCTTGTTTTACATCACGTTCTTCCGAAAAAATCTTCCACGAAAAACGGGGCTGTTCCACATCCACGCCCAGCGGATTGGTGAGGTACTCGACGGTTAAGTCTGAAACAGCTGTTTTGGGGGTTTGTGCACACGAAGCTAAAATGATGATGAAAAGGATTAGGATGTAAGTTTTTCTCATTTTTATGATGATTTATTTGAATCGATATCTTGTTAAATTTTTATCTCCAAATTTCTCAATGAATCCCTTCTCTACTGCAAATTTCAAATCACGACTTGCTGTTGCAGATGATATTTCCCTGAAATTTTTTAAATAATCTTTGCGTGTAAAGATGTCCTCTTTTACAATTGATTTAAAAAGATTTAACCGGTCAATATTTGTTAAGTTTAAATTCTGCACATCCAGTAATTCCTCTAAGGATTCAAGAATAATTTCAAGCATAAACTCAATAAATGCTGTTGACTCTCCTGTTTTGTCCGACATTCCAAGTGATTCATAATACTGTTCCTGTCGTTCTTTTATCAATGCCTCAATAGGTAGAAATTCATAAACAGGATTTGCTCCTTTTAAAATTAAAGTTTGCCACAGCCTTCCCATTCGGCCGTTTCCGTCAATGAACGGGTGGATAAACTCTATTTCATAATGAAACACGCAACTTTTGATTAAAACCAAATCATCGTCATTTTTCAGGTAATCAAATAAATCATTCAGCAAAGGCTTAAGCCTGTCACTCGATGGTGCAACGTGAGTCACATCTGAACCTCTAACAATTCCAACTGATTTATTTCTAAGCTTCCCTGGCGAATCAACAAGTCCATTCATGAGTATTCTGTGTGCTTCACAAAACGAATCAAAACTAAATGGATTCAACTTGTCGAGATAATTATAAACAGCAATGGCATTTTTTACCTCCAAAATGTCTTTTTTTGGTCCGACAACCCTTTTGTTTTCAACAATTGCAGTTATCTGTTCAATCGTCAGTGTATTTCCTTCAATTTCAAGAGACGAATGAATTGTTTTAATCCTGTTTTTCTTTCTGAGTTCTGTGGGAGGTTTGTTCAAATGAGCGGAGTTCACTTCGCCAATTTTCTCTGAAATTAGAGCAACCAACTTTAAAATCTTTCCGGTTATTTTATAGGGTGGCTTCATTTAATTTCTGATAGTATCATATGATAGTATCAAAGATAACGTTTTATTTCAATGCGCAAATAAATCGGGATTACTATTCGTCAGAAAGCATAGCCTCACATGTTAACTGTTAAATCAGATGAATTCATTCAAAGTCATTCTTCCTTCACCAGTTCAAATGACGTTAAATTCTCCACCTTCACTGAAAAATTTTCCGGAATATTCAGCGTATAGTAAATCTGATTATCGGCGTGTTTCCACTGCAGTTCAATCACTCCGTCGTCAACCGGAACGGAGCCGGAACATTCGTCCAGTCCGATGTCAGCAAACCGGATGGTTACTTCTTTTTCAAGGTAATCGATATTACTGATTCCCAACACATCGCGATATAAAATATGTCCCAGATACGAAGCAAAACCATGGTTACAACTGGCATGCGCGCTCATGTTCTCCCACAAAGTGCCGGTGCGCTCGGCCATGTAATAGAAGTAATCCTGGACTTCGTTCAGCAATTGGCTTTGCAATCCGTACCTTGAAAGAATATCCATGCGGAGATAATTCCCGATAAACGCGTTGGCGCGAAAAACATCGGGATACGTTTTTGTGTCGTCGCGGTTGGGGCCAAATTCGGTAGTCAGTTTTTCCCATAAATCCCGATGGGTTTCGGGTGTGGCTATGTTAAAAAAGAAGGCGTAGTACTGACAA
>CAZCPH010000472.1:0-2996 GCA_964500105.1 uncultured Mariniphaga sp.
GCACTTCCAGAAACCGGTAAAATGTATTTTTTGTGATGCTCCAGTCGGGCGGTTTTATTTCACCCCAGGCTTTTGGAGTATCTGACATGTTGAAATAGTTTACACCTATAATCTGCGGATTTTCCCTGATCACTTTTGCCGCTTCCTCAAGCCATTTTGTCTGGTAATCCTCCGGGCCTTTTACACCGAATTCAGTGATAAACACTGGTTTATCAACAAACCGGAGGCGCCAGTATTTGCGGGTGAAAATTTTTTCAAAAGATTCCTGTTTCTCCGGGTCGGTAATGTTTTTGTCAGGAAGTCCGTAAATGGCAATGCTTACAAAATCAACCACATCGTTTCCGGGATACCATTCCAGCGAACCTCTGTCGCCTGCCGGGCCCCAAACCCGGTAAATATTTGGAGGCAATGAATCCTTAAACATCATAAAGTACCGGTATGTTTTGATGTAGGTTATCGGGTCCTGGCTTTGCCACGGGTAGCGGGTTATGGGGATTTCCATCTCGTGGGCAAAGCGCAGATAGATTTTTTTTTGAGTTGAAAGAATGATGGAATAAAGCAGGTTAATTTCTTCGTTATATTTTCCATCCAGAATATTTTGAAGAACCTGTAAATCATTTTCTGCATTGGGTCCGAAAAAGGGTTCAAATGTTACAATTACATCATTTTCCCGGCCAATTACCCTGTTAAATTCGTTCTGAAAAGTTCCGTCATCAAGCTTTCGGAAATCGGCAAAAAGATGTTCAACCGCTACCGGCTCTTCGTCGTTTAAACGCTCAAATTCATCAAAAATGCCGATTTCAATTTTTTCTCTGTTGTTTTCTATTCTTTCGAAAGTCGGATGATTGAAATTTTCTGTGGAATAAATGACATCCCTTTCATTATTTATTAATTGAGTGAGATTTAACAGCAATGTTTCTTTGACAGAATCATTACTTATTTGATTCGATCCCAGCAGAAAAATGGGTTTATCAATAAACCTCAACCGGTGGACTCTTCTGAATGCCTCGTATTCAACCGTGTAATCTGTAGGGTAAACATTCAGGGAAGATTCTGAATCGCTTTTCAGGGTTACCGAAACAGCATCCACCACATCTTTTCCGGGGTAAAATTCCATGGTTCCCGGATAACCTGCCGGCCCCCAAACGAGCTTAACTTGAGGAGCATACTTTCTGCAAACCGTTGCAAAATGCCGGAATGCTGAAATATAGGCCTGTCCGCCAATTTGCTGCCACGGAAAACGGCCAACCGGAACTTCCATGTCGGGATTCAACCTGAGGTAAACGTTTGGTCTCTCTTTAATTACTTCATCACACAGTTTTTTCAGCACTTTATCGTATTTCCCTTTGGTAACTTCAGTGAGCACATTGTTGTCAAACGAATGAACACCGCTTTTCTTCCATGTTTCGATGGTGATGATAACGGGCAGATGGTCATCAATTTGCGAAATTTCTTTCTTTTTAATGCGCAATCTGTTTGTGTTGTTCAGTTTAACAGTAAAGTGAAAACATGAATCAAGAACTATGTTTTCAGCGTCAGGATGAAAGGAAAACATTGCCAGGGGAGGTTCGGAACTGTTGATTTCGATGGTATTGTTTTTTGGAATCGGCAGAAATCTTTTCAGTTGTTTCTGGTACCTGACAGCAAACAGGGTAACAATCAGAATTCCGGCTAATGTGATGAGAATGGCAAGTGTTTTTTTCATTGGTCAGATACCGGTTTATTTTTCAGTCTGAATTAATTTCTTTATGAATCTGTCCTGGTATTGAACCCACGCGGCAATGCGGTTGCGGGCAAAGTCAACTTGTTCTTCCTCTATTGATTGCGCCAGGTTCACCAGCTCACCCGGGTCTGCCATCACATCGTAAACTTCCAGTGTATTCCGGGTTTCGTTAAAAATATATTTCATGTTTTTGTTGCGGTAGCCAAACAGATAATCTGACCAGGGTGCAAAGAAAAACATTTCGTGAGCATTGGTTGCCAGTAAATTTCGGCCCTGCCATTGTTGCGGGACTTCTGCGCCAATCAGCGGAAAAACTGTTGTGGCCAGGTCTTTCATTCCGGCAATATCGGTTTTGCGCTCACCGCTAAACAGCTTTGGATTGATGAACCAGAGCGGAACTCTTAGGTTTTCTTCGTAAATGCCCGTTCCATGTCCATATTGCTGATGCTGGCCAAAAGCTTCACCATGATCGCCAAAAATGACCACAATGGTGTTTTCTGCCAACCCTTTATTTTCCAGAACCGACATCACTTCTCCAACGAGCTTGTCGTTGTATTTCAGGCAATTGAGATACCGGTTGAAGTTTACATCCGAAACACCGAAGTCCTCTTCTTCTTTGCCGAAAAAATAGGGGTAATGTCCCTGAACAGTCCACAACATGGAGAAGAAGTTTCTGGTGGTGTCTTCCTCCAGCCATGAGGCAAACCGGTCGGCAAGGCACAGGTCGTCTTTACCGTTTCCCTGCAGGTAATCCGGATTGTCAAGATGATACTCTTCGGCACAGTTAATCGTGGCATAGTCTTCAACAATATCGAATCCGCGGTAGTTCAGAAACTGTTTACTGTTTTGAAAATTGAGGTCAGCGGTGGAAAAAAATGAAGTCCGGTATCCATTTTCACTTAAAACGGAGGATATGGTGGGATGATTAACAGCAGGAGATTCCTGCGTCAGACTTTTGTATGAAATGTATGGATAAACCGACCCGAGCACCGAAACCAGCGAACGGTTGGTAGCCGGTGCATGAGCATACATTTGATCGAAAATTACAGCCTGACTTGCATATTTGTTCAGGTTGGGACTCAACTGAAAGGTGCCGCCATAAGCATCGAAGTATTCTGCGCCGGCAGATTCCAGCACAATGAACAGAATATTTTCTATTTGTTGATTTTGATTAAACTCAAATACAGTATTTGCTAGCTCCGCTTTTTTTGGATCAAACGGCTCTGAATCGTGTGGAATATCAGCCGTAAAAAATGAATGGGAGGCATTGGCG
>CAZCPH010000473.1:0-2969 GCA_964500105.1 uncultured Mariniphaga sp.
ACCTTTTCCACCAGTGCATCGCGGGTGTCGTAGGCAAACCGCCGGTCAGACGACTGCAACAAACTGTTGGCAATTTCTTCCTTAAGTTTATTTCTCAGATCTTCCTCGGTTTTAACGTCGGTATCTTCCCCGTATATTTTTTTGTAAAGTTCTTCGTTCAGTTCAGGTTTTTTGTAATCCAGAATTTCGGTAATGGTAAAATTGAAACTGCTGTTTAAGTCGTGCGCCTGTTCGTGGCTGATTTTCAGCAGGTGGCCCACTTCGTGCCTGTCGCCGTAAGCAACAACCGGGTCGAAGGTCAGCACTTCGCCTTTTTGTTTTCCAATAAACTGTTTTTTAATTTCTTCATCTTTTACCAAATCAACCGAAAGCAGCACGCCATCGGCTTTAATGCCTTCATCTTTTGGATTTCCTTCTTCATCCAGTTCCACAAAATCGCCGCGCACCAGGCTCTTTTCTGCCACCTCATCGGCATCGACATTTTCGCCCATTTGCGACTGAATCATCTCCACCTGTTCGTTTACCATATCGTCGGTAACTTTTATGGTGAAATAGTTAAGTTTGTCTTCTTCGCTTAACGGAACTTCAATTTCGGGTGACAAAGCCACATCAAATGCAAACTCAAAATCCACATCGTTTTCCCAGTCGATGGGTTTCTGGTGTTCGGTGCTGGAAAGCGGTTCACCCAAAATCTGCAGTTTTTCATCCATCATATAGCGGGTGAGGTTTTGCGAAAGCATTTTGTTGATTTCCTCCACCATCACCGATTTTTCGAAACGCCTTTTAATAAGCCCCATTGGAGCTTTTCCCGGCCTGAAACCAGGAATGGAAGCCTTTTGGCGATAGTCTTTTAACGTTTCTTCAACCGTTTTTTCGTAATCTGCTTTTTCAATTAAAACCTTAATTACCGCATTTACATTGTCGATATTTTCTCTGGTAACCTTCATATTGAATCGATAAATTTATTTTCAGAACCTAACAGTAAACCACCGCCGGCAAAACCCTGTTGGGTTAGCCGGCGGTGTTTGTGCGGACGAAGGGACTCGAACCCCCACGCCGTGTGGCACCAGATCCTAAGTCTGGCGCGTCTACCAATTCCGCCACGTCCGCGAAAAACAGGGCGCAAAGGTAATTATTTTTTTGAATAGCAAAAAATTTATTTCCATTCTACAACAGTTCCACGTTGTTCATTTTGAAGCTCCTGTGGAATGGCATCTTTTATCTCGCGCCACAGCAGATTTATCAGTTTGTGTTTGGCGAAATGCCGCGAATAGGCCAGGCTCACTTCGCGCAGTGGTTTCAGGTTGCTGAACGACCGTACATTCTCTTTCCTTTCTTCCGACATGCTCAGGGTGGCCAGCTCGGGAATGAGCGTAATTCCGCCTTCTCGGTCCACAATGTTCATGAGGGTTTCGAGCGAGCCGGCTTCGAAATGGAAAGGCAACTGGCTGTCAACCGTTCCGAGGAACGAGCAGAGGTTAACCACCTGGTCGCGAAAGCAGTGGCCGTCGCTCAGCAGCCAGATTTCGGGAGTGGCAATGTCTTTCAGCGTAATTTCCTTCTTTTTGTGCAGTTTGCTTTCCGGGTTCACGTAAATCATCATTTCTTCGTAAAACACCGGCTTTTCGATGATTTTTTCCTCTTTAAGCGGCGTAACCAGAATCCCCACATCAATCAGATCTTTATTCAGAAGGTTTACTATTTCATCGGTGGTTTGTTCCACTACTTTGATGAAAATGTTGGGATATTTCCTTTTGTACCGGCCAATGAAAACGGGCAGCAGATAGGGCGCCAGTGTGGGAATAATTCCGATGCGCAACATGCCCGAAACCTGGTTTTTGTGGTCTTTTACGATATTGTTCAATTCTTCAGCCTGTTTCAGCACAATGCGCGCCTGTTCAATAATCCGCTGGCCCACGTCGGTGGGAATGAGGGGTTGTTTGCTGCGGTCGAAAATAATGATTTCCAAATCTTCCTCCAGCTTTTTAATTTGCATGGAGAGCGTAGGCTGGGTGATAAAACACGATTCGGCGGCTTTGCCAAAATGGCGATAGGTATCCACCGCAACAATATATTCCAATTGGGTCAGCGTAATCATGGCGTGTAAAATTTGGCCCTAAAATAGAAATTAATTGCCTGATGCAAAAAGAAAGGGGGGATAAAGTGGGTTTTGTTAATTCCGATTGAATGAGTAAAATGCTCCTAAATTTATGGAAACCCTTCAGGACAACTTCATTAAATAGTCCTGTAATGAGCCGATTCATCCTTCTTTTCGGCTCACAAAATTCAATTTGTTTGAGCCGGAATTAAATTCTATCATAGGGTGAAATTTCATTTTACCATTTGTTTATTTAAACCGGTAACCAATTCCAACATTGATTAAGCCACCAAATTCCCATTCAAACCAATCAAAATATTTTGACAATAATCTTTTTTCTTTACCGAGAATAAAAGACGTTCCTGCCCCAATTTTCTGGGTTAGAAAAAACCTGCCCGGCAAGTCAGCTTTAAATCCAAAACCCACGTTTTGTTCAACCCATGTAAAGGGACCGAACCGGTTTAAATGTTCTTTGTATAAAATATCTCCGTTAAAATCATAAGAATGTGGTAAAAAATCTCTGTTCCGCGTGGTGGAGTATGTAGCTTGTACATCATAAAAAAGAAAAGGTTTTACATGTTCCCAGTTTCTAAAAATATGGTAGTGGTAGAATCCCTGTACCCCCAGATGATGATAAAATTTGGTTGCATACAAACGCTTATAGTATACATTATTTTGGTCATCACTCATTTTAAGTTTATTTATGTTGAAACGAATTCCTCCTCCCATTTCATGCCGGGCATTATAAGTTTTGGAAAAGGCAAATGATACATTTCTGCCCGAGTGGGTCGCGTTAAATGAGTAAGACAGCTCTGTTTGAGCATGTATGGTAGTGGCAACAAATATTAACAAGGTGAATAACAAATATTTC
>CAZCPH010000474.1:0-2963 GCA_964500105.1 uncultured Mariniphaga sp.
AAATCTTTCAGAATGATTTTTGCATTTACGGAAACAGGTAACAAATTGGCCAGTTTCAGAATGTAATCGCCGGTTTTGCTGTCGCGAACCAACGAAGAAGCTACCCGTTTTTTTACATCGTTTCTGTTATCTGAAAGATTGATTCGCGAAGCTATGTATTTGTCGCCGGCATTTTGACCGAACATTCGCTGTACAAAGTAATCTGTTGTGGGAAAAACTTCGGTGTTGTTGAAATATATCAGGTCGGGATTCCATTGGGTAAAACCATGTTTGCCGAGCAGTGGTGCGTATGAAGTCATGGTCACCACATCGGCATTGCGTTCCACGTTAATGAGGTGGAGTGCATCGAACAGGGCGGTTTCCATATTCAGCCTGCGGCCCGGAATATGCGTGGCATATTCACCGAGATACACTTTTGATTTGTTCCGGTCGTACCGATCATAAAAATCCTGGTTGTTGAGGAACCAGCCCGGCGGTTGGTAATAGTGCTCGTCCACCATGGGCAAATTCAGCTCTGTGGCAAATTTCCAGCCTTCGCGGTAATCCGAGCCTTCTGAGAATGGACCGACCGTTCCAATTACCGTAATCTCCGGATGCTTTTCCCTGACTGCGTTGTATATCAACTCAAAGCGTTCCTTGAAAATATCGGTAATTAAATCTTCGTTTCCGATGCCGATGTATTTCAAATTGAACGGCTCGGGATGCCCGGCTTCGGCACGTATTTTTCCCCATTCGGTATTTTTATTGCCATTGGCCCATTCAATCAAATCGAGCACATCCTGCACATAATCGTCCATTTCGCAAAGGGGGATTCCGCCCTGCTGACCGTGTCCGCAGGTGGATGAATTCTGGCATGGCACACCGGCCGCAACCACAGGAATGGGTTCCGCCCCAATATCTTCGCAAAACTGAAAGTATTCGAAAAAGCCTAGTCCCATCGACTGGTGGTAGTTCCACAAATTGCGGTCGGGCTTACGGGTTTCCAGCGGTCCGACGGTGTTTTTCCAATTGTAGATATTCTGCAAACCGTCACCATGTGCCACGCATCCACCGGGAAAACGCACAAACCGTGGGTTCATGTCGGCAATGGTCTGTGCCAAATCGGCCCGCAACCCGTTTTTACGGTTTTTAAAAGTACTTTGTGGGAAAAGCGACACCATATCCAGTGCTATCTTTCCGGAAAACTGCGGAATCACCTGAAGCTTTGCCTGGGCTGTGGTTTCTTTGGCCGTAAGCGAGAGCTCCATTTTTTGCCATTTAGCTCCGACAGCCTTTGTGATTCCTTCTGCCAGTACGTTTCCGGATTCACTAACTAAACGAAAGAGGAGTCTGCCTTTGGCCCCGTCAAGTCCGCGGGCAAAAACCGAAAAATCGTATTTATCTCCTGCCTTTAGCGAAATACCGTCGAAGCCTTCGTTTTCCAGCGCCTCGCCCACATTTGTTATTAAGAGCACGGCATAATGCTTTTGATTGGGATGAACCGGATAGACCGTATCGATTGAAAAATCTTCCTCTTTCCCGGTAAAACGCCAGGCTTTTTTGCTGTTCCAGGTGTTGTCCCTGAATCTCTTATCAGCTGGTGAATACTCAAAACCACGGTTTTGCACCAGCTCGGCATACAAACCGCCGTCGGCAGCGTAATTGATATCCTCGAAGAAAATGCCGATGAGCATATCGCTGATGGCTTTGCTGTTTTCGGGAATTGCAGTTATTTCGGCAGAAAGCGGTTTTAAATCTGTAAAACGCGATACATCGTCTGTCAGCCTTTCACGGTTCAGCATCTCGCGGTATTGCTGCCATTCATACCTCTTGATTAATCCGTCAATCGTTTCCCACGAAACTTTGGAAACCATTCCCAACTGTTTTTCTCCGTCAATCAGAACCTCTTCACGGGCATCCAGCCGATCGTTTTCTGTTCCTTCAACGGTTGACGCGAAACTTTTAAAATCGGATGTTGTGGTTTTGAATACTTTTGTATTCCCGTCAATCTCGCTCAACCAGGTAATTCGGTGGTTGTTTTCTGCCTGCTGAAATGAAACTTCGGGCAACATCACATTGCCGGTTTCCATGACATACGGATACTGCTGCGGGTCCCAGGTGTGCAGGTCGGGACTTTGGGCGTGTGCAAACTGGCCAA
Source organism: uncultured Mariniphaga sp. (assembly GCA_964500105.1). Lineage (GTDB taxonomy): Bacteria > Bacteroidota > Bacteroidia > Bacteroidales > Prolixibacteraceae > Mariniphaga. The sequence goes on from CAZCPH010000474.1 coordinate 2,138, forward strand.
CTTCTTCATTCAGACTCCAGATAACATGCCACATCCTTTTTTCATCCTGAAAAACAAAAGGTGTAATCATGCGTTTTTGCGAACCCCACGCGCCAAAATCGGAGAAAAGAAAACGGAATTCCGGTCCGATGCCGTGCCAGTTTTCGCGGTCGATACTCCAGGCAAAATGAAGGCCATTGTTTCCCCTGTTTTTGGTAGTTGAATAGGAAAACAACCAGGCCGAATCGGGTTCGCTGGAAAATGCAGGTTGCAAACCGGTTGTTGCCATCAGCAGCAGAAATAAATAAATTCGTTTCATTTTGAGCAGGTTGAACGTTTATCAAAAAATCACACCGTTACTGATTATTTTTTCAATGTTGTTTTCAATTTAAAGGTAGTTTCTACTTTTTCTCAAAAATGATATATTTTTCAGAAATTGCCAAATTTGTGGTTTCTCAAACGGCAGTGAATTTCATCTTAAGGTATAGTAACTGTTGAAAGTTCTTTTGGCTTTAGCAAAAGAATGTTTTATAGTATATATCACCCAGGAATAGGAGTTAATTGAATTATTAACTGAATTTTTCTGTTTCAGGAATAAAATAATTTTTCCAAAAGTTCCTTTTTCGATATTTGAAAATGGTCGGCGATATCTGATAAAATACTTGAAAGTGTCCCAATTTTTAAAGGGTCGTGATTGGGAACCGTAACATGATGAACTCCTTTTTCTTTTGTTGTAAGTCGAATATGACTTCCTGTTTGTCGGGTAATTTGATAACCGAATTGTTCGACTATTTTAGAGACTGTTTTAAATTTATCCATTTATTCTATTTTGCGTCTTTTTCACTCA
>CAZCPH010000475.1:0-2961 GCA_964500105.1 uncultured Mariniphaga sp.
CTCATCCCAGTTTCCGTCGTTGTCCAAATCATCCAGTTGAAACGGGACCAGCGAGTTGTCTGCATTTTTGAACAGCGGCATCATGCCATCCGGCAGTTCCAATTTTTGGCTCAGTTCATTTTTGGTTAAAACAATCACCTCATCCGGCCGTTCAACATTTTGCGGATTCTGAAATGAAATTGTAGCATGTTTCCCGCAGGAAAAAAGGAAGCCGGTTAAGAGAATTGCTGTAAAAATTTTTGTTTTCATCTTATTCCGGAATATCGTTTTCACCTTTCACATAACCGAAATTAGCCAGAATTCCACCATCCACATAAAGTACATGGCCATTCACAAAATCGCTGGCTTTTGACGCCAGGAACAACGCTGCGTTACCCACATCTTCGGGTTCGCCCCAACGACCGGCGGGCGTGCGGGTCATTACCAAATCGTTGAACGGATGGCCACCTTCGCGGATGGGTGCGGTTTGCGCCGTGGCAATGTACCCCGGCCCGATTCCATTTACCTGAATGTTGTATTTGGCCCATTCGCAGGTCATGTTGGCAGTAAGGAGCTTCAGGCCGCCTTTGGCAGAAGCATAAGCAGAAACCGAGTTTCGACCGTAAACACTCATCATGGAGCACATGTTGATGATTTTTCCCGAGCGTTTTTCAATCATTTTTGGTGCAACACGTTTGGAAACGATCAACGGTGCCACCAAATCCACGTCAATTACCTGTTTATAATCGGCAACCGACATGTCGAGAATGGGAATACGTTTAATGATTCCGGCGTTGTTCACCAGGATATCAATCGTGCCCACTTCGTTTTCTATTTGGGTAATTCCGCGGTCCACATCGGCTTCGTCCGTAACATCAAATTTTAAGGTATAAACATCAATGCCATCTTCAGCATATTCCTTTTTGCAACTTTCCAGTTTTTCTTCGGAAATGTCGTTCACACAAATTTTGGCGCCGGCTTTTCCGAGTACTTTGCCAATGGCCATTCCAATTCCGTGTGTTCCTCCGGTGATTAAAGCAACTTTACCTTTTAAGTCAAATAATTCCTGTATCATGGTTTTAATTTTATCGTAATTCTGTCGGTTTAATGTGGTCCATATCGGTATAATCGAGGTTTTCACCTGCCATTCCCCATATAAAAATATAATTGCTGGTTCCGGCAGCCGAGTGAATCGACCAGTTGGGAGAAATCACCGCCTGTTCATTGTGCATCCAAAGATGGCGCGTTTCGTTGGGTTGCCCCATAATGTGGCAAATGGCCTGGTCTTCGGGTAAATTGAAGTAAAAATAAACTTCGTTGCGGCGGTTGTGCTGGTGTGGCGGCATGGTGTTCCAAACGCTGCCGGGCATTAGTTCAGTCAAACCCATTTGCAACTGACAGGTTTCCACAACAGTGTTTATCAGTAACTGATAAATTTTCCGTTCGTTTGACGATTCGAGCGATCCAAGGTGCAGCACGTTGGCATCATTTTGCGTAACATGCTTCACCGGAAATTCTTTATGAGCCGGCGCCGAATTGATGTAAAAGTGCGCCGGATTCTGCGGATCATCCGAACGGAATTCCACATCCTTACTCCCTTTTCCGATGTATAGTGCATCTTTGAAATTCATTTTGTATTCGGTTCCGTCAACTACGATGGACCCGGGACCTGCGACGCTGATAACGCCCACTTCGCGGCGATAGCAGAAAAACTCAGCCTTTAACGGATCGATGGTTTCCAGCTTCAGCGGCTTGTCAACCGGCACAGCTCCACCCACAATAAACCGTTCGATGGCGGAATAAACCAGACGAATATTGCCCGGTTCCATCACTTTTTCCACTAAAAATTCTTTTCTGATTTTTTCGGTATCATACGTTTTAAAATCGTCGGGATGGTATGCATACCGTTCTTCATAAATTGTTGCCATACTATTTTATTTTAATAATTCCTGTTGTCTTTTCAATGCTTCCAGATAGTAATAATCTGCGTAATTAATTGCTACATCCACCTCACTGTTTGCCGGTTTGTGACCCACACTGTGTTTCAAAAGAAATCCACCGTTTGAACCGTCGTTTGCGCGGTATTGCTCCGAATTCAGGCTTTCCATAATTCTATTGGCCGCATCTAGATAAGTTTCACCTTTTTCAGAAAAAGTACCTAACTCGTAAAATGCCGAAGCCATAATTGCAGCAGCCGAGGCGTCGCGGTGGGTATCCGGAATTGCAGGATCGTTAAAATCCCAGTAAGAAACCATATCTTCGGGTAAATTTTTCAAAATGAAATCACCAATATTTTCTGCTGCTTCGAGGTATTTCTCATCTCCGGTTTCACGGTAACACATGGAATAACCGTAAAATCCCCAGGCTTGTCCCCTGCCCCAGGCTGATTCATCGGACAAGCCCTGATGCGTCTGTTTAACCATTGCTTCGCCCGTCAGGGTGTCGTAACTAACAACGTGGTACGAACTCCAGTCGTCGCGATAATGGTTTTCCAGCGTTACATCAGCATGCGAAAGTGCAACATCCCTGTATTTGGAATCGCCGGTAACTTCCGAAGCCCAGAACAGCATCTCCAGATTCATCATATTATCTACTATTACCGGATAATCCCATTTATCGCTGTTATGATCCCAGGAGCGGATACACCCAATGGTTGGATTAAACCTTGTAATCAGCGACTCGGAAGCCTGGATAATTACATCTTTGTATTCTTCGTTACCGGTTAACCGGTAAGCATTTCCATAACTACAGAAAACCATAAAACCCAAATCGTGAGTAGTTGTACGGTATTGTACTCCGTCGAGTTTTAATGTATTTTCCAGCGCCACATCTTTCCAGTATTCATCGCCGGTCAATTCATACATGAGCCAGAATGAACCGGCCGGAAAACCGCAGGTCCAGTCCCTGATGCCAACCATCCAGTAGTCTCCCTCTTTATTAGGGTAAGATCGGGGTACTTTGTCTTCGGGAATGGCCTGTACC
>CAZCPH010000476.1:0-2958 GCA_964500105.1 uncultured Mariniphaga sp.
TTGCAAGAATATATCGGAAAGATTGACCCCGATGCCTTCATTACCGTGATGGATGCCCGTGAAATTCTGGGTGAGGGATTTCAAAGCCTCGGAAAAAAAATTGAAGCAGGTTAATCTGTTTTTCGCAATTCACAGCCTTTTTTCGATTGTTTATCGAAGAATTTCGCCTGAATTTCCCTTAACCGGATGAAAAGACTACTTTTTTTGTAAATTTGATACGTGCTGAACGTTTCATTCAAGCCATGAATAAAAGTCTTTTAAGTTTCTTGTTTGTTCTGCTTTTGGGATTTGAAAGCCACAGCCAGTCGGTTGGCCTGGTTTTGAGCGGCGGCGGTGCCAAAGGTATCGCACACATCGAAGTTATACGCACACTGGAAGAAAACAACATTCCCATCGATTACATTGCCGGAACTTCCATAGGTGCCATTGTTGGCGGTTTATATGCTGCCGGCTATTCACCCGATGAAATGGAAGAGCTATTCCGTTCCGACGATTTTTACTTCTGGTCAACCGGCCAGATTCAGAAAGAATACCGCTACTATTTTACCCGACCCGAGCCAAACCCGTCATGGTTTGAATTGCGGATCGAAAGGCAAAACGACAAACTCACTTTGCTTCCGCCAACCAACATCATACCCGAAGCACAAATGGATTTCGCGTTTATGGAACTGCTTGCAGCTACCAACGCGGCTTGCGGCAATCAATTCGACAGCTTAATGGTTCCATTTTTTTGCGTTGCCACCGATGTTTATTCAAACCAACCTGTAATTTTACGCCAGGGAGATCTGGGCGAAGCGATTCGTGCATCAATGACCTTTCCGCTCTATTTCAAAGCCATTGAGATTGATGGAAAACTGTTGTTTGACGGCGGAATTGTCAACAATTTTCCACAGGATTTAATGGAACAAATTTACAATCCCGATATAATAATCGGGCATAAAGTGGCAGACGACACCAAAGAGCCTTCATCAGATAATCTTATGGCTCAAATTACCAATATGGTCATGCGGCCAACCAATTACGAAATTCCACCCGAAAAAGGCATTTTACTGGAAACCAAGCTCTCCAACATCAGCTTGCTCGACTTTCAGAAATATGATTTCATTGCCGAACAGGGACGCAAAACGGCAGAGGGGATGATTGACAGCATTAAGATGATGATAAACAAAAGAGTACCACTGGAAAAAGTAACTAAAAAAAGGGAAGAGTTCAATGCAAAAAAACCCGATATGTATTTTCAAAACGTGCAGGTTGAAGGTGTTTCAGATCCCATGCAGCGAAAATTTATCATTCAATCCATAAAACACCGGTTCAACACCGTTCCGTTAAGTTCGCTAAAAAGAGATTACTTTAAACTGATTGCCGATGAACATTTAAAATCCATCAGGCCGGTGGCTTATTACAATCCGCAAACCGGCTATTACGATTTACACCTGAAAGTAACACCCGAGAAAAAAATGCGCATAAACATTGGCGGAAATATTTCCACAAAACCGATAAACCAGGGTTTCGGGAGTTTCGATTACCGGTCGTACCAGGGAAGGGCATACACATTGAGTTCGAATATCTACTTTGGCCGGTTCTACAGCTCATTTAAGGCAGGCGGCCGAATTGACTTTCCCACTTCGCTGCCATTTTACCTTGCAGGTTATTCAACGCTAAACCGCTGGGATTTTTTCTCGTCGAGTTCTGAACTTTTTTTCGAAGATGTGCGCCCGCCTTACATCATTCAGGGAGAATACAACCTGCGGTTTGAAGCTGGCATTCCGCTTGGTCTGCACTCGAAACTGTTTACCGGAGCCACTTTTGCCAATTCTTCAGATGAGTATTACCAAACTGATGTTTTCAGAAAAGAAGACACGCCTGACGAAACTGCATTTAATGCCTTTGTTACGCAAATCGGCCTGGAAAACAACTCATTAAATTACAAACAATATGCAACAGAAGGGTCAGGCCATTCGTTAAACATAAAATACATAACCGGCCGGGAGAATAACAAACCCGGAACAACCTCATCGGCAACGGTTACAACAAAACAAAACCACGACTATTTTCTCGCCCAGCTGCAATCAGAAAGGTATTTCAACCTGTTTAAAAATTTTACGCTTGGTACACAGGCGGAGGCAGTTTTCAGCAACAAGGACTTTTTCAACAATTTCCGCTCCACCATGCTCTCTGCTCCGGGGTACTACCCTACCCCGCACAGCCGGTCGTTGTTTATCGAAAATTTTCATTCGAACAACTTTCTGGCCGGAGGGTTGAAATTCCTTTACCATTTTAACCCTTCGTTGCATTTACGCATCGAAGGTCATGGTTTTATTCCGCTGAAAAAAGAATTGCCCAACCAGGATTTAACCGTTTATAAAAGTGAAAAACTGTTTACGAATTATTACCTTCAGGGAATGGCTGCGTTGGTTTACCATACGGGAATTGGTCCGGCCAGCCTGTCGCTCGGGTATTATGAGAAACCCAACACCAACCTTTATGTAACGTTGAATTTCGGATACATTTTATTCAACAAAAGAGGGTTCTGATTCAGTTAAACCGTTCGATTTCCTGCACAACTTCAGCCGGACTGTCATAAGCAGACAGAATCAGATTGTTGTATTTTCCCCGGGACATCAATTCCTGCAGCATTGAATACACCGGAATTTCTTTTGTCCAATAAGTGCGGTTAAAAAACACCATCGGGCTGGCATAACCAAAAGTTAAATAATGGTTTTGGGTGGCATCCTGAAAAATCTCCTGAACGGTTCCGGCACTTCCAGGGGTAAAAATAATTCCGCCTTTGGCAATGGTTACCAACCCGTCTTCGCGCACGCTGTTGGCAAAATACTTGGCAATATGTGTTGCAAAAGGTGTTGGCGGCTCGTGGCCATACAGCCAGGTTGGCACACCAAGACTTTTGTATTCCGTTTCGGGAAATCGCGATAATACTTCAAACGCTTTGTCAAGCCA
>CAZCPH010000477.1:0-2954 GCA_964500105.1 uncultured Mariniphaga sp.
CCAGAATGATATGAAAAATTCGTGATTTTGCCGTATTTACCTTCCTTAATAATTTTCTTGTTAAAAACAAAAAAGTGGGAATCATTCTCTCGGGCGGAAACCTGGATTTGGGGAAGTTGCCATTTTGAGAAAGATAGTTCCCGCAGATTGCGCAGATAAACGCTGATTTTTAAAAGGTTATCTGCGAAAATCAGCGAAATCAGCGGGAAATACTTCAGTTGAGCCAAACAATTATTGCAGCATAAATTTTACGGTGATACCAACGGTTTTCCCTTCGTATTCAGGCATTTCAATTTTTGGAAGCTGACGTATGATTCGTTTAACTTCATCTTTTAATGCAGAATTTCCCGTTTCTGTCAAATTATCTTCTATAATAGCTTCATCTTTATTTTTATAGGCAACAACCACTACTTCGTCCAGAAACAATTCGTCTTCGGAGGCTTTTTCCAAAATCTTCATCACCTGACCGCTGTTGTTTAATTCAATATAAAGCTGAACTACACCTGTTTTGTTTGCCTCCTGCGCCTCAACCGGATATTTGATGCTTTTGGCAATGAACTGTCTTAATTCCAACTCTGTGGTAATTTTATTTTGTTCAGCGAATTTTTTTGATGTAATTACAATCACCCCATCTTTGCCTTTTTCGCCGTAAAGTCCGGTGGCTGATTCTCCTTTCAGCACATTTATACTTTCAATTGCTTCAGGAGAAACATCGTCGATGTTTGGCACTTCTTTGCCATCCAGTATAAAAAGAGGAAATTCACTTCCGGAAGGCGATCTTAGCCTCATATTTGAAATATTCTGATTTGATTCCGGTTTTGAGATATCGATTTTTCCCTGCAGGGACTTGTTAACCCCGTTTTTGGTCTGAATCAGAATTACGCCATTTATTCCTTTTTCGCCGAAGTGCTGCGCAGCTGATTCTCCTTTCAAAACGTCGATGCTTTTGATGTCGTCGGGATTCAGGTCATCTATGCTGCCCTGAAGCTCTTTTCCGTCAACAATATAAAGTCTGTTTTCTGTTTCAAGCTGTACATCTAAATTGCTTTTACCAGTTGTTTTTATTTCCAGCGTTTTGTAGCCACTTTTCCCGAAAACCAACTTTTCGTTTTCGGTATCAAGCTGAATTTTAAAATCACCATTTGAATCCGTTTCGACCGTATTTTGCGAACTGACAATTAAAATATTAGCTTCTTTTATAGGATTTCCTTCTTTATCAGTTACTTTCCCTTTTACGGTTTTTCTCTCCTGTTCTACATCTGCTAATTCAACTGTTTTATTTTGTTCCTGTAAAAAAATATCAAGCCAAATATCATCACCAACTATTTTACTGGCTGTAATCTTAACATCGGAAAAAAGTTCTTGCTGCCACAATTTTTTAACAGCATTGTTAATGTCTTTACCAGGTATTTCAATTGTTTCTCCTAACTCCAGACCAGATAATTGTATGAGAGCGGTTCTGTCGGGATTTTGGATTCCTGAAATTTCAATATCAGCAATGGTGTATTTACCGGGATGAGTCACATGAAATTCATCTTTTTTATTTTGTTCCTGTAAAAAAATATCAATCCAAATATCATCACCAACTATTTTACTGGCTGTAATCTTAACATCGGAAAAAAGTTCTTGCTGCCACAATTTTTTAACAGCATTGTTAATGTCTTTACCAGGTATTTCAATTGTTTCTCCTAACTCCAGACCAGATAATTGTATGAGAGCGGTTCTGTCGGGATTTTGGATTCCTGAAATTTCAATATCAGCAATGGTGTATTTACCGGGATGAGTCACATGAAATTCGTCTTTTTTATCCGGATTAATAAATTCTGTCCTCACCTCTCTCTCCGCCAGTCCCATAACGAGAACAGCCAGAAGCGGCAGAAGTACAAGTTGTTTCAGAAGAGCAAATTTGTTTTCGGTTTTCTTTTTCATCATGATTATTCGGTTTTTAAGTTGCGATCCGTTTAAAGCAGTTAAAAACGGCGCCACGCCTTTTTTGTCGGCCAAAGCCACCATCGCCAGTTGGTACGTTTGCGGATCGTTGGTTTTTACAATTTTATCGTCGGTTTTGTATTCCAGGTTGTTTTTTACAGCATCTTTTATAAGCCAGGCAAACGGATTGAACCATTGCAGCAGGAACAGAATTTCGGTAAAAAGAATGTCCAATGTATGTTTTTCTTTTACGTGAATACTTTCGTGAGCCACAATCATTTCGAGGTTGGGGCTGTTCAACGTATTTTCAGAAAGCACGATTTTGTTAAAAAACGAAAACGGATGAACGTCTTTTTTGGGGATGTGTACCCGGCTTCCGAAAAGATTTTTTATACGACTTTTTTGTACCATCCGTATGGCATTGAAATGCCCGGCCAGCAAATGAAACAGGAATCCGGTAATTCCCAGTAAATACATTCCGAACAAATAATGAGGCCACAACGAAGGTGATTCAGAATAAGTCTCAGCTGTGGTTGTAGCCTGACTCAGAAAGGCAAAACTGTTTGCATCGGCTGCCGGTGCCTCGATGTATTTTACCGTGGTAAACGTGATGAGCGGAATGATAAAACTCAGCGCCAGCGAAACCGGCAGGTAAATGCGGTTGAAAACAAACTGCTTCCTGTTTTGAAAAAGCGCCAGGTAGGCGATGTAAAATGCCCCGGCTGCCAGAGCCGCTTTCCCGATATAAATAAGGTAAGTTTCCATCACTTTTGGTTTTTAATTATTTTTATCAGTTCATCCAGCTCTTCGGAAGAAAGACCTTTTTCTTTTACAAAAAATGCCACCGCACTTTTGTACGAGTTATCGAAATAATCGTTTACTACTTGTTTCATAAACGAACGGCGGTATTCTTCTTTCGACAGCAGCGGAAAATACTGGTAGGTATTTCCGTACTGGTTGTAGCCCACGATTCCCTTGTCCTGCAGCAACCGAACCAGCGACGAGATGGTGTTGTAATGCGGCTT
>CAZCPH010000478.1:0-1936 GCA_964500105.1 uncultured Mariniphaga sp.
TTTCCTGAACCTACTTTTCCGGTAATTCCAACAATCTGCCCCGGTTTTATCGAAAATGAAATGTCGCGCAGCGCCGGTTTTTCGCCATTATGATAGGTGTAAGTGAGGTTTTTAACTTCGATGCCGTTTTTAAACAGTTCTTCTTTTTCGTTTTCTGGAAGCGGCGTTTTGTCATCGTCGGTTCCCTTTCTGTCCATTATGGTTTGAATGCTGCTGATGCCCACAAACCCTTCCTGAAATACGGTGAGCACCCATCCCAGACCCATAATCGGCTGGCTTAAAAGTGCAGCATAAGCAATGTACTCGGTGAGTTCACCAATGGTAAATATTCCGTTAATGACATACATTCCGCCCACAAAAAGAACCACAATTTTCAGTATCTGTCCAAGATTTGAAAGCAGCGGCATGACAAAAGACCGGACCCAGGCAATTTTCAGGTTGGCGTGGTAATAGGAAAGGTTTTCCTTTTGAACCTCATTTTCGGCGTGGTCGTAAATATTGTAACTTTTTATCACACTGTTTCCTGACAGAAAGGAGATGATTTTTCCTGAAAGTTTTTGCAGGGTATTCATTCTGCGTCGCGTGTTTCTCACCATCACCACCATGCCAAAACGCACCACTATAAAAACAATAACCATCGGAATAACGCAGTAAAGTGTGAGCATGGGTGAAAGTTGCCACATTTTATAAGGCGTAAGCGAAAGTGACAACAAAATATTGCCAATTTGCAGAAATCCAAATCCTGTTATCATGCGCACTCCGTTTATGTCGTTGTTTACCCGCGAAATGATGTTGCCGGTGGAGTTTTCGTCATAATAATCTTTGCCAAACGAAGCCAGTTTCTTGAACATTTCTCCTTTAAGTTGCCGTTCAATCAGCCGGGCGGGAAAAAAAATCAGCACCCGCGAGAGGGTCCGGATTAAAATCAAACCCAGTGCTAATCCCACAATAATTAGTACATTCTTATGAAATTCAGCCATGTTTCCGTCGCGACCCAGTGTTATCAGGTCGATGGTTTTTTGGATAAATCCGGGAATCGTCACCGAAGCCCACACCGTTAGAACCAGAAAAACAATGCCTCCGGTGTACCACCAACGGTACCGGTGCATGTATTTCAGTAAAAATTTCAGTTTCGAAATCATATTTCGGTGTGCTGTTGTTTTATTCTTTCGGACAATTTGCCATTTGTTCTTTTTGCCAGTTGTAAACAATGCCTGGTAAATCGTTGTCCTTGTTGCTCATGTATAATTGCAAGAGCTGTTCGGCCTGTGTAATCCCGGTCTCCGTAATTTCACGCACGGGTTCCAAAAAGCGAGCTTCATTTTCAATTCCCAGAGATTTCGCACGTCTTTCAAGTCCTTCGGTTGCCATGCGGTACATTTCTTTGGAAATTACTCCGGCATGCAACGGACCGGCTTCTGCGTTTAATGCTTTTTTTGGCACCTGCGCACGCAGTTCCTGTATGGTTTCAACATTCCAGTTTGAAATGAGTTCATAAGCCTCTTCCAGACTTTGGTCGTCGTAAAGTAAACCGACCCACAACGCAGAGAGGGCTGCAATGTGAGCCATACAACCTGCATCGGCGCCCCGCATTTCGATAAACTGCTTCAGTCGTACATCAGGGAAGACGGTTGAAACGTGAATGTTCCAGTCTTCCATGGTGGGTTTGAGTTCATGCTTTTGTTTCAGAAATTCCCTGAACGTAATTTTTTTTGCCGGCAGGTAATTTCCATCGCGGTAAATGAAATACATGGGAACATCCAGCAGGTAATCCACCCAGCGTTCGAAGCCAAAACCTTCATCAAAAATGAAAGGCAAAAACCCGCAACGGTCGGGGTCGGTATGGTCCCAAATGTTTGCCCGGTAGCTCAGATATCCGTTTGGTTTTCCACCCGAAAAAGGGGAGTTGGCAAAAATAGCGGTGGCAACCGGTTGT
>CAZCPH010000478.1:1961-2950 GCA_964500105.1 uncultured Mariniphaga sp.
GCTGCAATGCCTGGGCCACCCGCATTTTTTTCACCATATCGGCTTCGCTTGCAAAATCCAGGTTCACCTGAATGGAAGCGGTATTGGTCATCATCTCCAACCCGAGTTTCCCCCGGGTGGGCATGTGCTTTTTCATAAACCGGTAGCGTTCTTTGGGCATCCAGGGCACATTTTCACGAAGGGTAATCGGGTCAACACCCATGGGAAGGCTGAAAAATCCGTAAGCCTGGCAGATAACGTTCAACTCATCAAAATGATTTTTGGTTTCTTTGAACGTTTCGTGAACGGTTTTAAAATTCCCGCCCGAAAGCTCGAATTGTCCACCGGGCTCAAGCGTTATGGAAGCGCCGTTTTTTACGAGGCCGATGGTTTTTCCGGCTTCCGTTACCGGATGCCATCCAATTAGTTGCATCTCCTTCAGAATGGTGTTTATTCCGCGACCGGGGCCGTAAACGAGTCTTTTAAAGTTATTCTTCCGGAACATAAATTTTTCGTGTTCGGTACCAATGCCCCACTTTTCGCGCGGTTTGTTTCCCTGCTCAAAGTATTCAACCAATTGCGATTTGTGCTGTATTTCTGTATTTTTTTCTGTAGCTGTCATTCGTTGTTTTGTTTTCCGGGAATCTGTATCGGGTTATTTTGAATTCAGAATAGCATCCAGCACATATTTTTCCACATGGCGGTTTTTGCCAATATACGGGAAATCGTGCATCGACAGCATGGCCGGGGCATTCAGTTCAACCACAATGTAATTTTCCGGCGATGGAGCGGCTTTCGGGTCTTTTATGATGATATCAATTCCCGCAATTTTCAGTTCGGCTGCCTTGGCCGCTTTAACGGCTACTTCTTTGTAAAAATCAGGCATTTCATCAGTTACATCAATGCTGTCGCCCCCGGTGCTCAAATTTGAATTTTTTCGCAGATACACTTTTTCTCCCTTTTTTAATACCGAATCTGTGGTCAGCGATAAAGCGTTCAGATGCCTTTTA
>CAZCPH010000479.1:0-2936 GCA_964500105.1 uncultured Mariniphaga sp.
ATTTTCTCCGCAAGAAAATCGGTGGCAATTAATGTTAACAATGAGCTAATTACAGCTTATTGGAATATTGGGAAAATAATTATCGAAAATGAAAAGGCAAATAACATTGACAATTCTTCATCAAGACAAATAATCCTTGAATTATCAAAACAATTAACTGACGAGATTGGGAAGGGGTTTTCAAGGTCGAATCTTTTCAATATGAGAAAATTCTACTTGGAATATCCAGATGTCCAGACACTGTCTGGACAATTAACTTGGTCTCATATATGTGAACTCCTGATTATCGAAGACACTCAGAAAAGAGGATTCTACGAAAAAGAAACAATCAACTCATCATGGTCGGTTCGGGAATTAAAAAGACAAATTGATAGTTCGCTTTATGAGCGGTTATTGCTTTCAAAAGGAGAGACAAACAAAAAGGAGCTTCTGGAATTATCCCATAAAGGACAACAAATATTAAAACCTCAAGACATTGTAAAAAATCCTTATGTCTTTGAATTTCTTGGAGTACCAGAGCATAAACCAATTTTAGAAAAGGAATTAGAGAAAAAATTAATCCGGCATATAGAAGACTTTCTACTGGAACTGGGGCGAGGATTTATGTTTGTTGGTTCGCAGCAAAGAGTAACAATCAACAATACTCACTATTACGTAGATATGGTATTCTACAACAAAATTCTTAGGTGTTATATTCTGATTGAATTAAAAACCACCAAGTTGCAAATCAATCATGCCGGACAATTAAACACGTATTTGAATTATTTCAAAACAGAGGTTAATGACAAAGACGATAATCCTCCTATCGGTATAATACTATGCGCTGAAAAAGATGAAATTGCAGCAGAATATATCCTCGGAGGACTAGAAAATAATGTATTTGCCTCAAAGTTTACATATGTTTTACCGGACAAAGACGAACTTATTAGAGAATTGGAAAATGTAATAAAAGAATAAAAGCCAGGCGTAAATTGTGCAAATTGCATTGCGGGGTTTGGCGGTACGCCAACTGCACCTGCCTGCCGCAGGCAGGGATTCCCGTTTCGCCATTCCGTGTCTGCCAGGAGCGCCCGCCTGAACGGACGGGCAGGCTCTCCGAAATCCGCTCCGAAAATCTGCACCTGACAGGTAGCGGTCAGTTTGAACGAAGAATCGAATACTTAAAAATCAAATTAATCCAAACACAACGAAGTATCAATATTTGGAAACTTTGTTTATATTTGTAATGTTACTCAAGGACAAAAAATATGAGATATTTTGAAACACGATTTTTAGAAGAAGCAAATGTATTTATTGCTGGACTTGACTTAAAAACGGTAAAAAAAATCTTTTACAACATTGACCTTGCAGAACAAACAAATGACTCAAAACTTTTAAAGAAACTTCAAAACGACATTTGGGAGTTTCGTACGAAGTTTGCTGGATTACAAATCCGTCTTCTTGCATTTTGGGACAAAACGGATAATAAAGAAACCCTGGTAATTGCAACCCACGGTTTTGTTAAAAAGTCAAATAAAGTTCCAAAGAAAGAAATTGAAAGGGCTGTGAGACTAAAAGAAGAATATTTTGAGAACAAACAAATTAGGTAATGAGATGGCAAAAAAGGAAATGAAAACTTATTCGCTTGCCGAAATGAAAGATAAATATATCGGCAAAATTGGGACTACTGAAAGAGATGATTATGAATACGAATTGCGTATGGACGTTTTGGGAAAAATGATAAAATCTGCACGAAAAGAACGTAATCTAACTCAGGAGCAATTAGGAAAACTTATTGGAGTTCAAAAAGCGCAGATATCGAAACTTGAAAGAAGCGCAAATAGTGCGACAATTGACACAATTCTAAAAGTTTTTAGGGCATTAAAAGCAGAGATTAATTTTAATGTAAAACTTGAAGATAGTTTTGTAAAATTGGCTTAAAAGAATAAAAACCAGCCCCTAATAAATAGGAATATGAGCGGTACGCAGTACCCAGCGATTATTCCATGTTGAACTACACCCGCCGGGCTCAGGGCTATGTACTTAATAACGATTTTAAAATTTTTTGAAGAAAAATAATTGAAGTGTTCTTTGACGTATTGCAGGTTTTTGTGCTTTTCCTTTCGGTTTATACATGCAGGATATTTGACAAACCGGCTGTTTCAGACAGTTTTTGTTCGTTGGCAGGCATACCTTTCCCGGTTACGCTGGTTGCGCAAAACAGGATGGATGTTTATGCTTTTGACAACGGTTCTTTCAAAATAAATCCTGCCGGTGAGCGTATCCGGGGTAATTCCCTGATGGTAACCATGTGTCCGGTTTTGCATACCGGGCAAAGGCACGGGTTTATTCCTGTCAGCCTTGCAAAGCGTTCAACATTTGTTTCGGGCAGTTTTTGTTGTTTGATAATCGCATCAATGTCCGGCTTTTTTTCCTCCACAAATTGCAGGGCAAGATTTCGTTTGGTGGTGTGGTTGTAAATACCGAACCTTCGGATTTTGACAAACCTGCGGGGTAAAATATGCTGGACAAAGCGGCGCAGGAACTCAACGCCATCGAGTGTTACGGGCTTTTTGATTGCTCTGTCGCGGTAATCTTTGGCTATAAAAGTGACTTTACCGTTGGCAATATTCAAAATACGCTGGTTTGTGATTGCCACGCGGTGGGTGTACTGCCCCAGGTATTTTATTACGTGTTCCGCCCCCGCCAGCGAAGGCTCGCAATGCACCACCCATTTGGTTTTGTAAGCCTGTTGAATGGCATCGTAAAACAACGACAGTTTGTTTTGCTTGCGCAAGGCACGTTTCAGGCTGTCGAGGAATTTTCCTTTAAAAGCGCTGCTGAGCTGGTGAACCGGGTAAAGGTACCTGCCGGAATGCCCAATGTTTTTCCACTGCCCGTTGAGGGTATAACCGGCAGCCGGGACAATACAATGGATGTGCGGGTGCAAACTCAGG
>CAZCPH010000480.1:0-2926 GCA_964500105.1 uncultured Mariniphaga sp.
CCGGACGGTACGCCGGATATTTTGCAGTTCATCGAGCACGGCGCAATGAACCTGGTGGCCCAGGCAGAAATCATTGGCCACATGGCACAAACGCTCTCCAACTCGGTGCTGTTCAATTATCATCACCTGGGCGATGCCGCGTCCATCACCGACGGCCTTCCGTACAATCCCGACCTCGGCCCGTATGAAGTGGCCCCCGACGGCCTTTCCAGCGGAATGAAAGACGACATGTGGGCATTTACAAGCCGCAATCCCGGCCTCGACCTCCGGGCGGCCACCATGTTTGCCACTGTCAGCCGCGCGTTGAAAGGTTACAACAACGATCTTGCGGAACGTGCGTTGAACCAGTCAAAACGATTGCTTAACGAGGCCACCGAACTGCTGGCCAGCCAGCCGGAGAACAGCCGCGGCAGGCGCTTTGGAGCGGCAGATGTGGGGACCAATCTGCAGTTGTACATTTCTACCGGCGAGCAGCAATATGCCGATAAGTTTCAGGAACTTTTATGGCCTGCACTCGACCGGAACCTTAGTTTCACCATTTTAACGGCTCTGCACGGCATTCCGCACATGGACGCTTCGTATAAAGAAAAGCTGCAGCCCTATGTTGAACAGTACAAAGAATACATCGAAGAGCTTGAAAAGGATAATCCCTACGGAGTGCCCATTGGATTGGGCAACTGGGCAGGGAGCGGAGCTGTGGTGAACTTTGGCACTACCATCTGTTTTGCCCACAAACATTTTCCCGACATCATTGATGCCAGCCATGCGTTCAAGGCTACCAACTGGTTGTATGGATGTCATCCGTACCACAACTATTCGCTGGTGGCAACGTTGGGCGCAGCACGTCCCAAAGCGGTCTTTTACGGGAACAACCGGGCCGATTTTTCTTTTATTCCGGGCAATGTGGCGCCAGGCATATTGTTCCGCCAACCCGACCATTTTGAAAATTACGACGACTGGCCGTTTCTGTGGGGACAAAACGAAGGCACCATTGGCGGAAATACCAGTTATCTGATTTTTGGATCGGCGTTTAAAGATTTGATAAAATAAACTGGTTTCTTTAATCTGTGACACGAAAGCCAAATAAAAAAAGAGGCCATTTCTGACCTCTTTTAACGTCCTGGTTTTAAAAAACCTTGCTTGTTCTGAGAAAGACTTTTACCGGTTTTGTTGTAAACGGGATTTCATCTGTATTTTTAAACTGAGAACGATTAAACGGGATGAATGATTTTTTCGCTTCTCATGCTTTGTTCTGCTATAATAAAATGCCGGCTGTGATAAAAATTATCCTTCATTTTGGTCGGAATGGTTCGGAAGTGTAAAATAAAATGTACTTCCTTTTCCTTCCTCGCTATTCACCCACATCTTACCACCCAGAATTTCCACGTAGGCTTTCGAAATAGCTAACCCTAACCCCAATCCGTATTGTACTCTTTTATCAATAATATCATACTGAATAAAACGCTCAAAAATGGCTTCCTGCCTTTCCTTGCTAATTCCAATTCCTGTATCCTTTACAAAAAATTCAAAATCTCCGTGATTATTATTCGTTTTGTACCCAAATTCAATTGATCCTTTCTCTGTGTATTTAACTGCATTACTGACCAAATTTGTAAGAATGGTATTGAACTTTTCATGATCGGTTACCAGACTTTTGGACGAATTCGGAGAATTAGAAACGGATAGGGTCAATCCTTTTTGCTTAACCTCTTCATCAAAGAGTGAATGAATATAATTAATCTGTTCCTCTAAGTTAATTTCTGATTTTGAAACTTTTATCTGATCCGATTCGATAATCGAGATATTAATAATATCGTTGATAATATTTAGCAGCTGAATACTGGATTCTTCTATTATGCTCAGAAATTCGTCCTTATCTTCTGCCGTTAAATCCGTATCTTTAAGAAGGCTGGAAAACCCCAGGATTGCATTCAAAGGCGTTCTGATCTCGTGATTTAAATTATTGAGAAAAGCCGTTTTTAACCGGTCACTTTCTTCTGCTTTAGCTTTTCGTGCAAAAAGCTCCTCTTCCATTTTTTTATGTTCGGTAATTTCCGTTAACGTACCTGCATAACCATTAAAATTGCCCTCTTCATTATTTGCAGGAGCAGCCTGTGCTGATACCCAAACAACTGAGCCATCGGGATGTAAAATGCGGAACTCTGTTTTTAACGAACTGTTGGCAGATATTGCCTGTCGCCAGGCCAGCACCAGGTTGTCCCTGTCTTGCGGGTGAACGGCATTAAGCCAGCCTTCGCCCATTGCTTCGCTGAAACTTATTTTTGCAATCTCACACCACTGCGGATTAACGTAGTTGACAGCACCAAATGCATCGGTTGTGAAAATGCCTGTCGGAACAGTTTCTGCCAGATTTTTAAACTCAGGTTCGCTATTTTCCTGTGTGCCGTTTGCAATTTCGTTGTCAGAAATTTTATTCGTTGTTGAAGCGAGAATAAAGCTGGCGTTTGTTTTTACCGGAAAAATTTGTCCTTCTTTATAAAATTCAACCTCTTCCAGTTGTTCATTTTTGTTTTGATTATTCAGCACCAACAAAACTAAAACACCGATGGTAAGGCTAAGAAGAAGAAAAAAACAGATCATTGAAAATTCAGTTTTGACATTGCAAAAAGTTTTTTAATCCCTAAAAATCAGGGTTCAACCGGAGGAATAATTGGCTCCAACCTTCATGGGTGGTACTTCAGATTCAATACTTTATCTAATGTTACACAGCTTAAACCACTATATCCCGAATCAGAATGAAAAGAAAAACATCATTGCCGGCAGAATTTAATTCAGATTTTCATCGCTTAATGCATTGAAAAAAGACGAATCTTTCCGGCAATGAATGTTTACTCAACTCTGTTAATACGTAACAATCGGGGGCAGCGCACCTGCCTGTTTGATAAAATCTGAAACCTGAGACAGT
>CAZCPH010000481.1:0-2925 GCA_964500105.1 uncultured Mariniphaga sp.
TGGAAGGCAGTGCGGGAAGCAGATCCTGGTAAAAATCGCCGTTTTCGTCGCGCAGGTGCGACTGCAGCAACATTTCCACAATACCCGAAGTAGCCCCGAAATTTCCGTCAATCTGGAACGGCGGATGTGAATCGAACAGGTTGTAGTAAAGTCCGCCTCTGTCGCGGTAATTGGTTTCCTGACTTTTGGATGGCACCATCAGGTTTTTCAGCAGCAGGAACGCATGGTCGCCGTCGAGCAACCGTGCCCAGAAGTTGATCTTCCAGGCCCGCGACCAGCCGGTGCCTCCGTCGCCGCGGTGCGAAAGTGTCACTTTGCATGCTTCTGCAAGCTCAGGTGTGGTTATGGGGTGAATTTCATCTCCGGGATGCAGCCCCCACAAATGCGAAACATGACGGTGCTTTTCGTTGGGGTCGTCCACGTCCTGAAGCCACTCCTGCAACTGGCCGTGTTTACCAATTTGGTTGGGTGCAATTTTTTCCCGTTTGCTTTTCAGCATTTCAATAAAATCATCGTCCTCGCCCAGTATTTCAGCCGCTTCAATGGTGTTGGTAAACAGGTTTCTGATAATCTGATGATCCATGGTTGGCCCCATCACAAGTCCGCCCAGTTCGGGACTGTTGCTTGGTCCGCTAACCAGCCATTCGGGATTTTCGGGCCAGGGAACCAGATAATCAGCGAAAAACCGCGAAGCTTCCTTTAATACCGGAAATGCCCTGCTTTTCAGGAATCCTTTGTCGCCGGTGTACTGGTAGTGCCACCATAAATGCTGGCTCAGCCAGGCTCCTCCAGTTGGCCAGATGCCGTGATCGGCGCCGTTTATGGGCGCTGCACCCCGCCAAAGGTCGGTGTTGTGGTGGGCAACCCAGCCTTCGAGGTTGTAATGTTCTTTTGCCACATTCTGACCGGATTGCGAAAGGTCTTCCACCATAGAAAACAGCGGTTCGGCACATTCCGAAAGGTTTGTCATTTCTGCCGGCCAGTAGTTCATTTCGGTGTTGATGTTGATGGTGTATTTACTGTCCCAAGGCGGCGCCATCCGGTCGTTCCAGATGCCCTGCAGATTGGCGGGCTGTGTTCCCGGCCGCGATGAGGAGATGAGCAGATATCTTCCGTATTGGAACAACAGAGAGACCAGGCTCGGGTCTTCATCTTCATGAAATGAAGTCAGCCGCTGGTTGGTGGGCCGTTCCGAAATTTCTGAACTTCCCAGATTAAGCGAAACACGATTGAAAAGATTCCGGTAATCAGAAATGTGATCATCTTTGATTTTCTGGTAAGGTTTTCCTTCCAGTTTAGAAAGAAATTCCATGCACCGTTCTTCAGGATTTCCGCTAATGTCGGCATAGTTGACAAAACTGGTTGCAGCCACCAGAAAGAGTGTGGCTTTTCGTGCTTTCACCACTGCAATGGAATCGTCGTACTGAACCAGTCCGCCGCCTTCATGCTCAATACGCAGACGGGCTTCAAAGTTGAGTTTGCTTTTGGGGTAAGGACTTCCGTCGCGACCAAATTCATGCTGGTAGTTGTTGGCTTTTCCCCTCAAAATGACCTGGTTTCCGTCAACTGTAATATCGTAGTCTGAGTGGGGTGAATTCAGGCCGGCAGCAAAATTAAGCGCTCCGTTTTCGGAAGCTTCGAGCCGGATGATAAGCGCCTGGGCCGGCGCCGATGCAAAAACCTCGCGTTTGAACTGCACTCCGTCCACCTCGTAAAAGACCGAAGAAACTGCATTTTCAAGGTTAAGCCGGCGCTGGTACGAGGTAACTTCCTTATGCCCGGGAAAATTGAGTTCGATGTTTCCGAAGGGCAAATAACTCAGCTGGCCAAAGGGTTGCGACATGAAATGTTGGTTTCCCAGTTCATGCGCTTCGTGCTGATTTCCTTCCCACAGCAGCTGCCGGATTTCCTCCAGGTAATTGTGTGCGCCCGGATTGGCATAATCGTGTGGCTCTCCGCTCCATAATGTTTCTTCGTTAAACTGGATGGTTTCGTTTTCGGTTTCTCCGTAAATCATTGCGCCAATTCGTCCGTTTCCCAGGGGAAGTGCTTCGGTCCATTCGGTGGCGGGTTTGTCGAACCAAAGCGTTAAGGACGGGTTTGTTTTAGAGGGTTCAGTTATCCGATTGCATGCCAAAATCGGAAGCAATATTGTTGCAAGAAAAATGGAATACCGGTTCTTCATTTGTCGCTTTTTTATCAATTGATTCCCAAACTTACATTTTTTGCCTGAATTTTGGACGATGAGCGTTGAAATAGCGACGCAGGTTTTATTCTTTTGGAAAAACATTGCGGAATATTCAATAGCCAATACCCAATAACGAATAATCAACAAAAGAAGCTTCTGCCCTGCACTTGAATATTGAGAATTGAGTATTTCCCTGATCTTCTGTTTAATACATTCTATGTTATTTTTGGTACATCCATTTCCAAACCGGAACAACATGTATTGTTTTTCCATCTTTTTGAATTTGGTTTTCCTGGTTAAATGTAAAAATGTATCCTTCTTTAAATTTTAATTCGTTCATTGCTTCAGTCAAACCATTCATTTCTCTTGAAAGGTTGTCGGTATTCAATTCATAGCAAACCTGCGTAATCATTTCAACCCTTCTGTCTTGGGATACAATAAAATCACATTCCCCGGTTTGCCTGAAGTAATAAACTTTTTTGCCCAACCTTTTTAAATGAATAAACACCATGTTTTCAAGTAATCTGCCCACGTCGTTCGGGAAACACATACTATTCATTAATAATGCAATCTCTTGTTGGATATTTCCCTAAGCTACCGTTTAATAACCCAATCCCACCGTTTAATAAGTTTCCCTTTTCATATTCAGCTTTTTGTACCACCTTTGGGTAAACCAATTTTTAACGGGTATGAAAACCGTAATTATTCTAATAGTCTTTGTTGCAAGTTTATCAAAT
>CAZCPH010000482.1:0-2914 GCA_964500105.1 uncultured Mariniphaga sp.
AAATAAGTTTTACCAGATTTCTGTAGCCGGTTTTGTTTTTGGCCAGTAAAATCAAATGGTTTCCATAGCGGTCAACCACATCGGTTTTGTCAGAAAAGCTGCGTTCGGCCACATAGGTTTCGCAACCTAAAATGGGTTTTATTTCTGCCTTTTTACATGCTGCATGAAACTCCTTGATACCAAACATGGTTCCGTGGTCGGTTAAAGCAAGGGCAGTCATTCTGTCTTTTTTGGCTTTCCCAACCAGATCGCCAACACTGGCTGCACCATCCAGTATGGAGTATTGCGAGTGAACGTGAAGATGTGTAAATGGTATCATTTTTTTGTGTTTTTTCCGTTGAAACAACTTTTAAAAAGTTGCATAAAGTTACAGAATTTGAGGGGGTAATTTTTCATTGTTGATAAAATCTGAAATAAAAAAACCCGGCAGTTTCACCGGGTTCATTCATTCTTAACAGGTTACAATCTGTTAAATTTCTTTGGCTATTTTTTCCTTAATTTCTTCGAATTCTTTTTGACTTAAACTGAGTTTTTTTGAAAAATTCAAAACATCAGCCTCACTTTGCATGGGAATTAAATGAATGTGTGCATGTGGCACTTCAAGTCCTAAAACCAGTACGCCAACTTTTACGCAGGGGATGGCTTTTTTTAATCCGGCAGCTACTTTTTTTGCAAAAAGTTGCAGTCCGGCATACAGTTCATCGTCCAGATCGAACAGGTAATCCACCTCTTTTTTGGGAATGACCAGTGTATGTCCTTTGGCAACCGGAGAAATATCCAGGAATGCCAAAAAGTTTTCATCTTCAGCTACTTTGTGGGCGGGGATTTCTCCGTTTGCAATTTTTGTGAAAATACTGGCCATGGCTTTTAAATTGAAATTTCAACAATTTCGAACGGAATAAGTCCCGACGGAACTTTTATTTCCACCACTTCGCCCACTTTTTTGCCCATCAGCCCCTTGGCAATGGGTGTGGTTGCCGAAATTTTTCCCTGTTTCAGGTTGGCTTCACCTTCGGGAACGATGGTGTATTGCATGGTGGTGTTGTTCTTCTTGTTCTTAATTTTCACCTTATTCAGTATTTGAACCTGCGAAGTGTCAATTTTCGATTCATCCAGAATACGGGCATTGGCAATCTTCGACTGCAGTTCAGCAATTTTTGCTTCCAGCATTCCCTGGGCATCTTTGGCTGCATCGTATTCTGCATTTTCAGAGATGTCTCCCTTTTCGATGGCTTCACCAATTTGCTTCGAAATTGCCGGACGTTCCACATTTATCAGTCTGTCCAGTTCTTTTTTTAGTTTATTTAGTCCATCCTTTGTTAAGTATGTAACTTGTGACATTTTAAGTTCCTCCTCATTTTCTTTATGCTATATAAAAAGAGAAAGAATTCCGGCTTACCGGAACTCTTCCTTCGGCAAATGTATATATTTTCCCCGATATTAGAAACTACTTTTGTTAAGATTATTAAAAATGAACGATTTATAGCGGTTTAAGTGTACTTTCGGTTGAGTACTTCGCTGTAAATGACTGCTTCTCGCAACGGAAATTTTTTCTTTTTGGTTTTTAAAAAGGTTTTTTTAGGTTTTTCGGGCTTTTGAGCTACAATTCTGTCTCCTTCGCTTTCAGGATGAAAGGTATAATGTTGCGGTTCACTTCGCTCTGTTGCTTGCTGTTCTGTAGTTTTTTGTGCCGGGGCCGGCACAGGCTGTTGTGTTTCATCCCACTGTTTTTCCAGCATATCCCAAAAGTTATCATCTGCCGGCTGGGGTTCAGCAGTTGCTTCCGGCACCGGCGGCCGTTTTTTCTTTTGTCCGAAAATACTGGCAACAATAAAAATCAATGTCAGTATAATTACAATAATATCATCCATTTTCTTTACACTTTTGTGGCAATAATTTAATTACCTTTAAGTTTGTAGTAAAAATAGTAAAAATGCGGCAGTTGATTTTGAAATGCCTGAAGTATTTCATTTTTTTCCTTTTTCTGGTTTTGGGTACACCCTCGTGCGACAGGATTAATGAATCGCCAGTTCCCGATGTTTACGTTTCGTTTGAAGTCAATCTGAATGTGTATAATGATTTGAATGTTCCCGGCAATGCAGTTTTTTTTCCCGGTGCAGGTTTTGGAGGTGTAATAGTGAGTTGTTTTGAGCCGGGTATCTATTATGCATTTGATGCCACTTGTACAGAAGAAGCCAGCCGGTCTTGCCTGGTGCTGAAAAATGAAAATTTTGAACACTGTCCATGCCTTTTTCAGAATTTTATTCTGGAATGCAACTGTTGCGGTTCGCAATTTTCCAGAATCGACGGGTCTGTATTCAACGGACCGGCTTCGAGACCGCTCAAACACTACAACGTTTCAGTAATGAACAATTATACCCTGCGTGTTTACAACTAAAAAAAGGAGCCCGTTTCTGAGCTCCGTCCTTCAATATCTTTTTTTTGAATTTTAGTACCTGTAATGTTCCGGCTTATACGGGCCGTCTTTCGGAACACCGAGATATTTTGCCTGATCATCAGACAAGGTGGTGAGTTTCACACCCAGTTGTTCGAGGTGAAGGCGTGCCACTTCTTCGTCGAGTTTCTTCGGAAGCCGGTACACATCAATTTCGTAATCGTTTTGCCAGAGGTCAATTTGTGCCAACGACTGATTGGTAAACGAGTTACTCATTACAAAAGACGGATGTCCGGTTGCACAGCCAAGGTTTACCAGACGTCCTTCTGCCAGCAGATAAATGCTGTGGTCATCTTCAAAGGTAAATTTATCGACCTGCGGTTTTATATTGAGCTTTTTAATACCGGGCCATTTGTGCAGTTTCGCCACCTGAATTTCGTTGTCGAAATGACCGATGTTGCAAACAATGGCCTGATCTTTCATTTTGCTCATATGTTCGGCGGTAATGACCTGTAAGTT
>CAZCPH010000483.1:0-2901 GCA_964500105.1 uncultured Mariniphaga sp.
ATTGTATCCCTGCTCTTCGGGCCGCTGACAAATCAGAAACTGTACAATATCTTTTTTCAGAAATGCAACATTTTCTTTTAACAAATCGTGCCCAATAACTTTCAAATCTAAAAGGCTGTACTTTTCAATTAAATGCCCCACATTAAATACCTTTGAGTTAGTGACAAAAATTCCTTTGATGTTTTTTTTCTGAATAATTTTTACCACTTTATCCATCCAGTTTTTATCAGAAGTGTCGGGCACTTCAATGGTGAAAAGCTGGTGAATATCCCTTTTGTTTTTTGAATACCAGTCGTAAAATCCTTTTTCGCGCTGGGCGAGATGGTTTTGGTTGTCCATTTCCAACGCAAAATGAATTACCAGAACATTTCCTTCAGGAAGCATCAGGTCGAGCAGTTTTCCTGAAACGAGTCCACTCTGGTAACTATCCTGGCCAATGTATCCCAGTTGCCCTGCATTTTTTATTTCCGAATCGATAAAAACAAACGGAATGTTTAATTCCTTCAATTTGTTGATAAAGGTTGCCGATTCCTTTTTGTAAAACGGTGCAAACACAACTCCGTCGGGTTTCAGTTCGATTATTTTTTGTGCATTTTCCACAAAGCTTTTCGGATTGGTTTGGCTGAACGTAAACGGTTCCACCTGAATTCCGTACTGGCGCAATTCGTTTACACGTTTTTTTACACCAACCACTGGTTTGTTCCAGTAACCTTCCGGCGAAGGAGGTTGGGGAAAAAGCGTTGCAAACAAGGCAGATTTTTTTGAGGCAAGTGTGCTGGCCAGGATGTTTGGCTGATAATTCAGATCTTTTACAATTTCCAGAATTTTCTTTTTGGTTGCTTCAGCCACTTCACCCCGGTTGTGCAACACCCTGTCAACTGTACCGATGGAAACCTGCGCTTTTTCGGCAATGTCTTTAATCCGTATCTGTCTGTTAGTTTCTATAATCAATTGGAATTTAATCGGTTAATAAAAAGTTGTTTTACACAACAAATACAAAACTAAAGAAATTTTTCAAATTATCGTGTTCGTACACGGAAAAAATTCCGTGAAAACGATTTGGGGTTGTTTCTGAGAGAATTTTTGGGATTAAATCACCGGTTTTTCATCGAGCATTTCCGGATTTTTTACCAGAAGTTTGATGTACCGGAACAGTTTTCCTCCGTGCGAGCCATCAACCACGCGGTGGTCGAGAGTTGCCGACAGGGTGAAAACCTTTCGGGGAACGATTTCGTCGTTCACAACCAGCGGTTTTTTATACACCTTGCCAATAATCATTACCAGCGAGACATTGGAAGAAGGGAGCAATGCTCCGTAACCGGTATCGAGGCCAAGCGTTCCGATATTGGACATAACAAACGAACCAAAACTGTCGGATGAAAGATTTACCCCCGGCAATGACAAACCCCAGTCGATGGTTACCAGTTTGTACAAGTTAAACAACCATGCACGGAATGGCCAGGGAATGGACGAAAGCATGTGTTTCGACTGCATGGCTGAATTTTCTTCACCCTGGCGCGATTCTTTTATCTTTTCCGCAATGGCTTCCGAAAATTCGGCAACTGTTAACTGGTCGGCGTTCGCAATTTTTACCGAACCCATTTCTGCATTTTTGAGCAGCACACTAACCATGGCATCTACCGACTTGCGCCGGACAACATTTCCACGCTTTATATACGCATTTAATTCCGGTACTTCTTCGCGAAATCCCCGTGCAACAATCAGTGTCATTAGATGGGTGAGAGTTGTTTTTACCCCCTCTTTACGCTTTTTTGCAATAAACTTTTCCAGCTCAGTTACATCAATATCCACCGAACCGTAAATTTTGGAATCGCGGGGTTTGCGGTAAATGGCGGAAGCTACTTTTCGCCAACCGGTGTTTAAATCCTGTGTTGTATCTGCCATTTTTCGGTTTTTTTAATCTGAATTTCTGTTTTTAACGAAATTGAAAAGCAAAAGTAGCTTTTTAAAATGAAATGTGCATGTGGAATAATTTTTTACAGAAATATTCTGGTTATGTGGGAAACCTTTTAGAAATTTGAAAGCTATTGATTTATCTGAAAAACAAAAAATATGAAGCAGTTTTGTTATTTGATTTTTATACTTGCAGTTTTCACAGCCCTTTCCTGCAAATCAAAAAGCGACGGAAAAAAGCAACCGGCAGAAATTACTTTTGACGAAGACGTTGCTGCTAAAAAAATTGATGTGCTGGTTGACGGCAAGTTGTTTACCACGTTCCAATGGATGGAAAATATGACCAAGCCGGTGTTTTACCCGATTTTGACTTCGGAGGGAACTGAAATTACCCGTGGCTTTCCGTTGAAACCGAAAGCTGGTGAACGGGCCGACCATCCGCACCAGATTGGCATGTGGTTGACCTACGGAAATGTAAACGGCCTGGATTTCTGGGGTAACGGTTCGAAAGGACCGGGAACCCGGAATGCAAACGGGGGAGTGATTCAGCATCTGAAAACGGAAAAGATTTCGGAAGGAGCGGGTGAAGGTTCGTTTGTAACCACGGAAAGCTGGGTGGATACAACGGGTGTTGAATTACTGAGGGAAGTAACTGAATTTCATTTTATTGCAAGGGAAAATATTCGGATTGTCGATCGGAAAACCATTTTAACGGCCAGCGAGAAAGAAGTAAAAATGCCCGATACGAAAGAGGGAATGTTTGGCATCAGGGTAGCCCGGCAGCTGGAATTACCAGTCCCTGGAAATGTGGTGCTTTACAACGAAGACGGTACCACATCGCGGGAAAAGGATACACTGAATATCGGCATCACCGGGAATTATTTGAGCAGCGAAGGAATTACTGGCGCAGATGTTTGGGGAACACGCGCCCGCTGGATGCACCTTTTCGGAAACATTGAGGATGAAAACATTTCGCTGGTAATTTGC
>CAZCPH010000484.1:0-2899 GCA_964500105.1 uncultured Mariniphaga sp.
AAAAATGAATGGGAGGTATTGGCGGCCAAAACAGATCCGACCATGGCTGTAACGGCATTTTCCGATTGACCTTTTGTCCAGTTTGCCTTTGTTTTAACTGATGTAAAAACCAGACCGGTTAAAACAATGAAAATCAGGGAATGGGTTGCAAAGCTCAGGTATTTTTGGGAAGTCAGGACACGATAGAAAATCCCCAGAATTTCCGCTAAAATCCAAAACGAAATAACAATGAATATCATATTGAGGATAATTCCGGTGCTGAGGTTTTCCTGAAATGCTGATTTTGCTTCGTTACTTCCCAGAAAATCTGAATAATAAAGCCATTGGTAGGTAAAAGGTTTTCCGAAATATACAACTGCGGAAATATTCATAAAAGCAGCTAAAGTTGCCAGAGCCGACAAAATGAGAAACAGCACAAAAACAGCCTTTTTTTTGTTTGTGTTTTTTATCAGGTAGAGTGCCAGCATAAAAGCCAAAACCAGAATGCCAACAAAAACGAAATCCTGTAAACTTGCCCTGGCAATTTTTGGAATAAGCCTGAAGTTGTGCAGAATACCGGAAATATTGATGTTTATAATTTCGCTGCGAGCAAGAGCATGAAAAACGGCCAGACTGATTCCCAAAAACAGAACCTTTTCAACCAATGAGGATGTTTTTGTTTTTTTAAACCATCTTTTTTGAATCTGGAATGCGGGAATATAAATCAGAATTAGAATGAAAAGGATAATCCAGCCTTTTTCGATTATACTTTTATTTTTAACTGCTTCCTGTTTCGAATAATTTGCTGTCTTTATCAACGGGGCGGAGCCGTCGGCAAAAATTTTTCCGCTCGACCGGATATCCCAAAAGTCCTGGTAATGCCCCTGTTTGTTTTTGGTAATCCAGAAATAGTATTCGAGTGTGGAGTTTTCGGGAACTTTTAACCGGATTCTGAACGTGTCATTTTCGGGAATCAAAAGGTTGCAAAGGTATTCGTCTTTGAAAGTGGTTTCATCATTCCATAAAACTGATTCTTCCTGTGAATGGTTTTCCGTTTTCCACAAAAGGTAAACTGTGGCCGATTCAGGCGCATAGTAGCGGACTTCCTGATGGATAAAATTTTCGTCGGTTTCAGTGCTGTTTTGGCTGTTCGAACCGATTGCAGTGGTGTAAACCAAAAGCATTAAAGCCGAAAGACTAAATTTCCAGAATACCATTTCCCGGGTTTGCAGTAAAATCAGAAAAGCCCTGAATAATCAGGGCTAAATATTATGTTGCCTTTATTTGTTTAAATCAGACGTTGCATTTACCGACCTGTGTACCACCTAAACATTTTTTCAATGCCTTCGTCAATTTCAATTTTGTGGTGCCAGCCCAATGAATGCAGTTTAGTTACGTCGGTCAGTTTTCGCATGGTACCGTCAGGTTTATCGGCGTTAAAAAACAGTTCTCCTTTGAAACCAATTTTTTCTTTTATTAAACTGGCCAGCTCTTTAATGCTGATTTCTTTTCCGGTACCAATGTTGATGTGCGTATTCCTGATTTCCATTTGATTCTGCCCTGCCACATCGCTAAAATTCACGTTTTCAACAATAAACACACAGGCATCGGCCAGCTCTTCGCTCCACAGAAATTCGCGCAGCGGTTTTCCGCTTCCCCAGATTTCAACGGTCACCTTGTTGGGAGTATCTTCCTGAATTCCAACTCCGTATTTGGCCAGGATATTCAGAATCTGCTCCTGAGTTGAACTGCCGTCAACTCCTTCAACAGGTCGCTTGTTTAAATCTTCGCGAACCGCATCCCAGTTGTTTTCTTCGATGCATTTACCGAGATAAATTTTTCGCATCAGTGCCGGAAGAACGTGCGATTTTTCCAGATCGAAATTGTCGTTCGGCCCGTATAAATTGGTTGGCATAACCGACAAAAAGTTTGTGCCGTATTGAATATTGTAGCTTTCGCACATTTTTATTCCAGCAATTTTGGCAATGGCGTACGGTTCGTTGGTGTATTCCAGCGGACTGGTCAGCAGGCTGTCTTCGGGCATGGGTTGAGGTGCTTCCCTTGGGTAAATGCAGGTACTACCCAGAAAAAGCAGCTTTTTAACGTTGTACTTCCATGCGTGATGAATGACATTGTTCTGAATCATCAGGTTTTCGTAGATGAATTGTCCGCGGTAGGTGTTGTTGGCCACAATTCCACCCACTTTTGCAGCGGCCAGGAATACATATTCGGGTTTTTCTGCGGCAAAAAACGCATCAACAGCAGCCGGATCCATTAAATTCAGTTCATCAACAGTTTTGCCTATGAGATTTGAATATCCTTTTTGTTGCAGGTTTTTCCAGATGGCTGAACCAACAAGGCCTGTGTGCCCGGCTACATATATTTTCGAATTTTTGTTCATTTTTGGTTATTCAAAATAATTTAAAGTGCGGTAGCCACCTTCCTGCAAATAGGCGTCTTTTTTCATTAATTCGATATCAGACTGGATCATTTCCGAAATCAATCCTTTTAAATCGTATTTTGGTTTCCATCCCAGTTTCTCTTTGGCTTTGGTGGCATCTCCAATGAGCAGCTCCACTTCGGTTGGCCTGAAATACTGCGGATCAACTGCAACAATGGGCTCTCCATTGGGTTTGGCCGGATTTTTCTGAATTCGTTTTCTGAAAATTTCCAGATACTGTTCGCCAACTTTTTTCAGAAAAACGGGTTCATTGATGCCTGTCAAATATCCTTTTTCATCAGCATTTTCGCCTGTAAAGGTTATTTCAAGCCCCAATTCTTCGCCCGATAACCGGATAAAATCCCTGATTGAAGTGGTAATGCCGGTGGCAATAACGTAATCGTCGGGTTCATCTTGCTGCAAAATGAGATGCATGGCTTTGATGAGTCATTTGAGAGAAACCAGGATGTTGAGTTTCTT
>CAZCPH010000485.1:0-2894 GCA_964500105.1 uncultured Mariniphaga sp.
CGAAAATGGCAGCCGGTTTCCCCAGCGTAAGATTCGGAAATGTTGATAAGCCTTTAGTCGTAACAGTTGCCGTTCCCCTGAAAAACCGCGATTCCGATTTCTCATTATCTTGGGCAGAACCTAATATATTCAGGTGAAGCAGAAAAAAAACCGGCAAAACTTTTATAGAAAGATTTCTCAAAATGCAGCTTCGTTTTGGAATATGGATATTCATTCAGGCTGATTTAAAATTTAGGTTATGAAGTTAAAAAAGAAAATGGACGCTTGTTTGTTTTATCCCAAAATCTGATTATGATTTTGACGGTTGGGCACAAAATGGTTAAATATTTTCGGGCAACTATTCAATTTAGCCGTTATATTTGAAGGCAAATCGCTTTTGATTGTGATTGCAAAATGAATTTAAAGATAAAATTGACTGATTATGAGGCTTTTTCGGGTTTTTATGATTGTGATACTTATTGTTCTGATTTCCAACCAAACGTTTTCCCAAACGTTGAAATTTGACAATCCCATTGCCGAACAACGTGCCGATCCGTGGGTACACAAATCAGATGATGGCACTTATTACCTGATTGCCACGGTGCCGGAATACGACCGCATTGTAATCAGAAAAGCAACCTCAATTAACGGGTTGAAAAATGCCGAAGAAAAAGTAATATGGCGCAAACACGAAAAAGGGGTGATGGGCCACCACATCTGGGCACCGGAGTTGCACCGGATTAATGGAACATGGTACATTCATTTTGCGGCTGGCGAAGCTGAAAATATCTGGAATATCCGGATGTGGGTGCTTTCGAACGATGCGGAAGACCCGATGGAAGGGGAGTGGAAAGAAGAAGGGCAAATTAAAACGCAGCGCGAATCTTTTTCGCTGGATGCCACAACTTTTGAACACCGGGGAAAACGGTATTTAATCTGGGCACAAAATGTGCGGGGCGGCGACCACGGCACCGCGCTGGTCTTGTCCGAAATGAAAAGTCCGACCACACTTATCGGTCCGGAAGTGGTTATAACTGAACCTGAATTCAACTGGGAACGCATGAAATACAACGTTAACGAAGGTCCGGCAGTGATAAAGCGCAACGGAAGAATTTTTGTGACCTACTCTGCCAGCGCCACCAACCATAATTATTGTATGGGGTTATTATGGATTGACGAGGATGCCGATTTGCTGGATGCATCCAACTGGCAAAAATCGCCGGGCCCCGTTTTTTATACCCATGAAGATTTAAAAAGGTTCGGCCCCGGCCATAATTCCTTTACAATTGCTGAAGACGGAGAAACCGTAATTATGATTTACCACGCCCGCGATTATAAAGAAATCCAGGGCCACGAACTTTCCGATCCCAACCGTGCCACCCGCGCCCGGGTTGTCCGCTGGACCGAAAGCGGATTCCCCGATTTTTTGCAAAACCAGGGAGATTAAGCATTACATTTTGCATTTCATATTTTGCTTCAACCCGAAATCCTGTAAAAATCATGAATTAAGAGGCAAAAAATGATATTTTTGTGCCCTTAAATTCACAAAAACGAACAAAATGAAGAAATCTTTTATTTTAATTTTTGCGCTTGGCATGTTGATTTTATCCTGCCAAAACCAAAAAAATGAATCACAAACAGACATGGAAAATCCGTTTTTTAGGGAATGGACCACTCCATACGGGGTGCCACCTTTCGATGAAATTAAAGTTGAACATTTTCTTCCGGCAGTAAAGGAAGGAATTCAGCAACGTGAAGCTGAAGTGAATGCCATTGTTGAAAATTCGGCAGAGCCCACATTCGAAAACACGATTTTAGCTTTGGATAAATCAGGTGAGTTGCTTGGTAAAGTAACCGGAACATTTTATCCGCTGAGCTCGGCCAACACCAACGATGAAATGCAGGCGCTGGCCCGCGAAATTTCGCCGATTATGACACAGCATCGCGATAACATATCGTTGAACCCGGAATTGTTTCAGAAAATTAAAAGTGTTTATGAACGCAGAAACGATCTCGGGCTGGACAAAGAGCAAATGCGCGCTACCGAAAAGTATTACGAAGATTTTGTACGCGGTGGTGCGAACCTTTCTGCAGAAGATCAGGCAAAACTGCGGACTTTGAATGAAGAGTTGTCGAAGCTAAGTCTTGAGTTTGGTGAAAACCTGCTGGCAGAAACCAACCGTAATTTTAAGCTGGTAGTTGATAATGAGGCAGATCTGGCCGGATTACCGGAAGATGTGATTGCCCGCGCTGCCGACGATGCAAAAGCTGCCGGAGAAGAAGGCAAATGGGTGTTTACCCTGGCCAAACCCAGTATGCTTCCTTTTTTGCAGTATGCCGAAAACCGCGATTTGCGTGAAAAACTCTACCGTGGCTATTTTATGCGTGGCGATAACGACAATGAACACGACAACAAGGAGATTATCAAGAATATTGTAAAACTACGCGACGAACGGGCCAAACTGCTTGGTTTTGGAAACCATGCCGAATACATTATCGATGTAAATATGGCAAAAACTCCTGAAGCTGTTTACGAATTTCTGATGCAACTTTGGGAACCGGCAATAGAAATGGCAAAGAAAGACCGCGATGAAATGCAGGCCATTATATATCGCGAAGGCGGCAATTTTAAACTGGCTTCGTGGGACTGGTGGTATTATGCTGAAAAATTGCGTAAACAAAAATTCGACCTCGACGAGGCTGCCTTGAAACCATATTTCAGCCTCGACAATGCCAAAAAAGGTTTGTTTTATGTGGTGGAAAGACTTTACGGTCTGAAACTCGAACCTCGCGACTGGCCAACATATCATGAAGAAGCTGAAGTGTATGAAGTGCTGGAAGCCGATGGATCAAAACTGGGCGTGATGTACATGGATTTCCATCCGCGTGATGGTAAAAGGGTGGGAGCATGGTCA
>CAZCPH010000486.1:0-2879 GCA_964500105.1 uncultured Mariniphaga sp.
AAAACCACGGTTCCAATGTCGCGGCCATCCATAACAATGCCTTTATTATTGCCGTTCTCGCGCTGCTGTTTCACCATTTCGTGACGCACTTCGGCGATGGTGCTTATGGGGCTCACGTTTTGTGACACTTCCAGCTGCCTGATTTCTTCTTCCACATTTTCACCGTCCATAAACGTGGTGTTCTTTTCCGTTTTTTCGTCCCAGTGAAAAGTAATTTTTATGTCTTTTGATCCTTCAATGACTTTCTCCCGGTCGGGCTGGCCGTTTTTAATCCACCCGTTGCGCAATGCGTGCAGGGTAACCACGCGGTACATTGCTCCGCTGTCGATGTATATGTAGCCCAACTCACGCGCCAGCGATTTTGCCAGCGTGCTTTTTCCGCACGATGAATGCCCGTCGATGGCAATTACGATCTTTTTTTTCGTCATTTTTTCGGATTTAGCGCAAAGATAAAGGATTTTTCAAATCAGACCCAATTGTCTTTTAATTAAAACCGCTCGTTTAAATTAATGGCAAGAGAGAATAGATTGGAGGAACCGACCAGATGAAACCGGGAAGTGGCAAAGTCGAACCTGAAGCGTTTGATTTTCACTCCGAAACCCATGGAAAAGCCCACGGTTGAAAGCCGTTCGTCGAATTTGAGTTCCTGCCTTCGCTGGTAGTTGTATCCTGCACGAAGGGTGAAATTTTCTGACGGAAGGATTTCCACACCCAAAACCGCATGACGCATAATTTGTTTGGCAAAACTTTCCTGACGCTCGTACCAGTTTTCGAGGGTCTGCTCATTTTCCTCTTCCGACCAGCCCAAATCCCAGTTGGTAAGGTGTTGCATGGTGAGTGAAAGCACCACCGGTGCATATTTTAGCCGGGTACTGATACCAGCCTGAAGGTTAAACGGGATGGGTTCACGGTTTCCGTCTTCGTAATATGTTGTTATCTGGCCGCCAATGTTTCGCGCAACCAGTGCCACGTGTGTCATGCTGTCTTTGCTGCTGTAGTTCACACCCAAATCGGCTGCCAACCCAAAGGAACGGTAGCTTTCGAACACCGAAAACACCGGCTTGAGATTTGCACCATAGCTTAACCGTTTGTAGTGATTGGAATAAATCATATTCAGGGCATATTCGGCTGCATTGAAAAAATTACCGGTCAGTTCGCCCAGTTCGGTTGCTTCTTTAAATTCGCCGTAATTGATATAATGCATACCCAGGGCAAAATTTCCAATTCCTTCGAAACTACGGGCATATGAAGCATACCCGTAATTGATGTCCATAAAGTAGTTCACGTAGTTCACCAGCACATGGTTCTGCATTCCCTGATGCAATAAGGCCGGATTGTGGAAAGGCAGGTTCAAATCAGAGGAGTCGGTGAGGGCAACCTGTGTTCCTCCCAAAGCAGCCAATCGGGCAGAGTTGGTCAGCTCCAGAAACTGGTAGGTTGTTTCGCCACCAATTTGTGCCTTTCCGGTAAAATATTCGGTTCATTCACTTTTTGTATATCCGATTAAACGCCAAATGTATGGAAATATTACTTGTTCTATTTGCTAACGTTTAGAAGTTGGCCTTTTCAGCTTTTTCATTTGTAATTTTTCTCTTTCCAGTTCTATCACATTATGTAATTTCTTTTGCAGCAATTCTTTTGGTGGCAACTCTAACCAATATTCCGCTACCCGAATTTCAGAATTATCAAGTTGTAACAGCTCAATTTGTTCATTTGAACCTTCTGAACATAGAATTAATCCGATAGGCGAATTCTCCCCACTCTCCAATTCGTATTTTTCAAGGTAGCGCAGGTACAATTCCATTTGACCTTTGTATCGGGCTTTAAAACGACTTAGTTTTAAGTCAATTGCAACAAGCCGTTTCAGTTTTCGATGATAAAACAACAAATCAAGCTTAAAACTGTCGCCATCGATTAACATTCTTTTTTGGCGTTCAACGAATGTAAAACCTTGTCCTAATTCAAGGATAAATTTTTCAAGCTCCCGCAAAATGGCATCTTCCAAAGATTTTTCGCTGAAATTGTCCTCTAAACCAAGAAAATTAAGAAAGTATGGATCTCTAAATACCAAATCAGGTGTAAGTTTGTTCCCTTCCCTTAATCCTTTTAATTCATGTTTTATGAGTTCTTCCGGTTTTTTTGAAATTGCTGTCCGTTCATAAAGCATTGAATCAATCTTTTGGTTAAGTGTTCTTGTATCCCAATTTTCCAGTTTTATCATCTCAATGTAAAATTCACGTCTGAGTTCATCTTTTAAATACATTATTGTTCGGAGATGTGTCCAGGTCAATTGTCTACTCAATGCGTAGAGAATTTCTTTATCGGGAAAAGTCTCCGCAATGCGTAGACAATGTCTGATTTGCTGTTCGCTCCAACCTTTTCCAAATTCCTGAGTTAATTTTTGAGAAAGTGTTTTTAC
Organism: uncultured Mariniphaga sp.; assembly: GCA_964500105.1. Lineage (GTDB taxonomy): Bacteria > Bacteroidota > Bacteroidia > Bacteroidales > Prolixibacteraceae > Mariniphaga. Next base: position 2,420 of record CAZCPH010000486.1, read on the forward strand.
GACTTCCTTTCCATATTCAGCACGTTTGTTTTCAAGTATTTTATTATTTACCCGTTGACCGATATTCCAGTATAGAATTGTGGTCGCTGCGTTAACAGCAACCGCAACGTTTTGCCTTGCTTCTTCAACCAGGTGTTTGATTTCAGAAAACAGATTGTTGATATTTTTGGGCGAATTGCTCATGATAAGATTTATTAGATGCTTGCCTGATATATTATTTCGTTTTGAATCAGGATTTACATCGTTTAGTTTCAATTTTTTTCAAATTGTATTTATTTGTTTTTCACAAATATAAAATTGTTTTTCCTAAAATGACTAAAATAGATTTTCCCTCAATTCCTCAAAAACCTCATAAACCACCGGGCAGGTTTCGCAGTTTTTGTGCGTAAGATTGAGAATTTGGATAAACCGTTTGCGGTCGGTGTGCGGGTATTCGCGACAGGCTTTGGGGCGGTTTTCG
>CAZCPH010000487.1:0-2877 GCA_964500105.1 uncultured Mariniphaga sp.
TGGATAGAGCAACTGCCTTCTAAGCAGTAGGTCATGGGTTCGAATCCCGTTCGGGGTACACGCTGAAAATGAGAGAGTTAAATACTGTTTTGACTCTCTTTGTTTTTTATATAGGTGCAACAAATCTTCAACAGATATTTTTCAAGTACGTGAGTTCGACGTAATAAGCACAAAAAATTTGTTACTAAAAGCAAGGTTTATATACCATACAAATATCTGATTAATAAAAGACTATCAATATAAACAGAATTATTCTTTTTCCTTGCTTTGCTCAATATTTTCAATGATCTCTTCGGTAAGTTCATCGATACGGGCGATTGACGCCTGGATTTTCTCTTTTGCCGTTTTTTCATCCATCGCTTTAAGTTCTTCTTTTAACTTTTCCTTTTTTTCTTCCATTTTTTTCAGCAAATCGCGCTTTTTTTCAATTTCTTCCGATTTAATGGCTTCATCAAAAATCAATTCCTCGGGCGAATGTTCCGGTTTTTCTTTTTCCGGTTTGGTTTCTTCTTTGGGAATAAATACCACATTCTCCACTTTTCGCTGATTTCTGAAACCGGGGGAAACAATTTCAATTTGCTTATTGTGCAGTGCATCCATCACCTGCCCGTTTAACAACGACCTTGCACTGAAAAATTTATTGCTGTCTTCCAAAAAACCATGAACTTTGTAATTTACCGCATGGTCAGCCAGTTCAGTAATATAAACATAAGGGTCAGTCAATCCGGCAGCAACAGCAGCTTCTTTTAGTGTTTCTTCAATTTTTACCCTTGAAATGTCGTAACCAAGGGAAACATTGGTTGAAATTACCGTATGGGTTTTGCGGGTAATTTTCACCGGATTACTGGCTATAAACAAATTCGGTATGGTAACAAAATTGCTGTCTTCCAGCTGAATTTCAGCATGAAAAATATTTTTGCGGGTAACCCTGCCTTGCCAGTCCGCAATCTGAATTAAATCGCCGTTCCGGTAGCGTTTCATCGAATTATTCATGATTCCCGCAATGAGATTGCCCAAAACCGTAGTTGAACTCAATGCAATTCCGGCACTGATTACTATGCCCAGAAAACTCAGAATCTGCTCTTTTGAATGTTGATCTAAGGGCAAAGCCAGAATAAAACCAACGATTCCGATCAGAACCACCATCGAAGCAATGCTTCTTTTCACGATATTTCCAGTTACCGAAACCGTTTTAAAACGGTTGAATATCCATGTGTTAAACAGCAGTAACCCAATCATTATAAGAACGATAACAGCTGGGCTAAGCATCGATTTGATAACGTCAAAAAAATAATCCATCTCGCTTCTGGTTTACTTCAGTAAATATTTACCGAATGAATTTAAATATTTTTTCCTTCAGGCAGCATATAAACCCTGTATATTCTGAAAATTTTGAAGCATTTTGTACCTTTGTCCTCAAATAAAATCACCTGTACAATGAAACAGACAACATTCCTGGTTTTGATTTCAGCTTTGGTTTTAAGCTGCAATTCAACCTCAAAAAAAAGTGAAACGATGGCAGAAAAAACAGAAATTCAGCAAAAAGTGGAAGAATTTGCCCCATTCAGACTAACCACTGATTTAAGTGTGCTGACCGAAAACGAAAAGCAAATGTTACCGTTACTGCTGGAGGCAGCACAAATTATGGAAGAAATTTACTGGACACAGGCCTATGGTGATAAAAATGAGTTGTTTACAGATGATTTGGATGAATATACCGAAAAATTTCTGAAAATAAATTATGGTCCGTGGGAACGGCTCAACAACAATAAACCTTTTATTGAAGGGGTGGGAGAGAAACCGGCAGGCGCCAATTTCTATCCGGCCGACATGACCAAAGAAGAGTTTGATGCCTGGGATGAACCTGCAAAAGCCAGTCTTTACACCGTAATCCGCAGAGATGAAAACGGAAATCTGATTGCAGTGCCTTACCATGAAGCCTGGAAAAAAGAGGTAACCCGCGCATCCGAATTGCTGCTTCAGGCTGCAGAACTGGCCGAAGATAATGGGTTGAAAAATTACCTGGAAAAACGGGCTCAGGCGTTGCTTACCGATGAATATTACGAAAGCGACATGGCCTGGATGGACATGAAACACAATACCATCGAGTTTATTGTTGGGCCAATCGAAAATTACGAAGACCAGCTTTACGGTTACAAAACTGCACACGAATCCTTTATCCTGATAAAAGACAAGGAATGGAGTGAAAAACTGGAAAAATATGCTGCTTTACTGCCCGGACTGCAGGAAGCGTTGCCTTGTGAACCTCCATACAAAAACGAAACACCGGGTATCGATTCCGACATGAATGTTTACGATGCCATATACTATGCCGGCGATTGCAACGCGGGAAGCAAAACCATTGCCATTAACCTGCCCAACGACGAAAAAGTGCGCGAAGACAAAGGCAGCAGGAAGTTGCAGTTGAAAAATTCCATGCAGGCAAAATTCGATAAAATCCTTGTGCCTATTGCTGACGTTCTGATTGCCGAAGATCAGCGCAAACATGTAAAATTTGATGCTTTTTTTGAAAATACGATGTTTCACGAAGTGGCGCATGGCCTGGGACTGGGAAATACTGTTGACAAGAGATCCACTGTTCGCGAGGCACTGAAAGATGCTTACACCTCCATCGAAGAAAGCAAAGCCGATATTCTGGGATTGTGGTGCGTTTACCAGTTGAATGAGATGGGTGAACTGGGCGAAAAAGAGATGATGGACAATTTCGTCACCTTTATGGCCGGAATATTCCGTTCTGTACGTTTTGGAGCTGCCAGCGCCCACGGCAAAGCCAACATGATGCGTTTTTACTATTTCCAGGAACAAGGCGCTTTTGAACGCGATCCGGCTACCGGAACTTATCGCGTCGATTTCGAA
>CAZCPH010000488.1:0-2279 GCA_964500105.1 uncultured Mariniphaga sp.
CAGAAGCTGTATTGCGCGGCGGCTCAGGTGGTGATGCTGCAACAGCACTTAATTATGTGAACATGGTTCGCACAAGGGCTTATGGCGACGATGGCGGAAACATAACTTCTGCTGAGCTTACGCTTGATTTTATTCTGGATGAAAGAGCCCGTGAGTTTTACTGGGAAGCACAACGCCGTACCGACCTTATCCGCTTTGGAAAATTCAGCGGTGGCGATTACCTTTGGGAATGGAAAGGTGCTGTGAAAAATGGCCGTTCTATTGATGCCAAATTCAACATCTACCCGATTCCTGCTTCCGATGTGATTGCCAATCCGAATCTGACGCAGAATTCAGGTTATTAATTTTCAATTTAAAAATGAATAGCAATGAAGAATATTAAAAATATACTGTACGTTTTTCTGGCTTTTTCGCTGCTGTATGCCTGCGAAGAGGTGGAAAGAGAACCGGTGGTAATTCCCGGCGATGAGCCTGCTTTAACTCAGCCTGCATCAGGAACAACGGTGGCTTTCCAAAGAGTTAACGCCGCTGAAGAATCCATTACCTTTACCTGGACCGAATCCGATTTTGGTTTCCCCAGTGCAACAATTTACAACCTTTGGGTTGATGCTGCAGGTAACAATTTTGCCAATGCCATGGAACTGGCATCTACTTCAGAATTTTCGGCAAGCATTACACATGCCACATTAAACGAAAAACTGATGACTATGGGGCTGCCGGCAAACGAACCCACCGCCATTGAATTTAGGGTGGAAGCTACGGTGAATCCGAAATACTCGCTCTATTCGCAGCCGGTAAACATGACTGTAACACTTTATGCAGCATCGTTCCCGCCTATTTATATGATTGGCGCCAGCGTTGGCGGTTGGGATACCAGCAAAGCCGTAGAAGTGGCTTCAACCGGTGAACCCTTCCAGTACATCACAATCTGGAATTTTGATGCAACCAACGGATTAAACTTCCGGTTCTTTACTCAGCCCGAATGGAGTGCATCACTTGGTGGTTACGATAAATTTACCAACTATCCGGAAGATCTGCTGGAACCGGCTACCGGAGACGATGACCCGAACTTCAATTTCATTGGCGAAAACGGCTGGTACGAAATTAAAGTGAATACCGAAACCGGAACCATTGAAATGACTGCAACGGACGAACCGGGTATGTACCTGACAGGTGATGCTACACACGGCTGGGGCTGGGATGAACCGGTAACCGCACTGACATACAAGAGCTACAAAATCTGGGAAGGTGATGTTGCCTTTACACAAAACGGAGCCTTCAGGCTGTTTGCTCAGAAAGACTGGGGACCAACCAGTTATGGTTACGATGTGGTGGTAAATTACGATACAGAGTACATTGATGTGGCTGAAGGTCATGGCGACCCAAACTGGTTCTTCCTGAAACCTTCCGGAACATATCACGTAGTAGTAAATCTGAGAACCAACACCATTGAAATTAGTGAAAAATAAAAAGCCGCTTCTTTAATTTCACCAGTTCAGGAAGTGGATTGATTGTTAATTTACTTAACTTGAGAGTCATCGGAAACCTTTCTGATGACTCTTTTTTTTAAAACATTGAAAAGCAATTTAAGCATGAACAGGTTTAAAACTTCGATTTTAATGCTGGCGTTGGTCCTCCCTCTGTTTATTCAGGCGCAGGTAACAACCAACCCGGTACTGCCGGTGGCAGCCCAAAAAGTAACCATTACCTTCGACTCATCAAAAGAAAGCAGACTGGGCTATTTTACCGGCGATTTGTACGCCCACACCGGAGTGGGAATTGAAGGAAAAGGCGACTGGCAAAATATTGTGGGCGGTGGCGACAGCTGGGGGAAAAATGAACTTCAGCCCAAACTTACCCACAAGGGAAATGGAATTTATGAACTGGAAATTACGCCCGACATCAATTCGTTTTATTCGGTGGCCAGCGGTGAAAAGGTGGTAAACATGTCGTTTGTTTTTCGTTCTTCAAACAGTGCCCAACAAACCAACGACCTCTTTGTAAATGTTTACGAGGAAGGGTTGGTGGTTGAAATCACCGAGCCTGCCCGCGGTTCCATCCTGGCAAAAAACCAGCCGGTAAGTATTTCTGCGCAGTCATCAATGGAAGCCAACCTTCGACTGTATCTTAACGAAACGATTCTTTCCCAAAATTCAGGAAAAACCATTTCTGCCACCCATTCTTTTTCTGAAAACGGGTTGTATTGGCTAATTGCCGAAGCCTCTGCCAACGACGAAACCAAAAGGGATTCGGTACAGATTTATGTTCGTGAAGATGTG
>CAZCPH010000488.1:2289-2876 GCA_964500105.1 uncultured Mariniphaga sp.
AGATTCCATACAAATTTTCGTACGTGAAGCTACAACCGAAGAAACCTTGCCCGAAGCTTACAGGAAAGGAATCAATTATCCGTCAGAGACTTCTGCTGCACTTGTGTTGTATGCACCTTTCAAAGAGTTTGTATTCGTTTTGGGCGATTTTAACAACTGGCAGCCCCAAAACGAATACCAGATGAAAAAAGACGGCGACCATTTTTGGCTCGAAATTCCGGGTCTTGAGGGTGGAAAGGAGTATGCATTTCAGTATTTGATTGATGGCGAAATCCGTGTGGCCGACCCCTACGCTGAAAAAATTCTGGATCCCTGGAATGACGGGTACATCAGCGATGAAACCTATCCCGTGCTGCAATCCGGACAGGAAGAATATCAGTGGGAAATCACCGATTTTCAAATTCCTGAAAAGGAAAAACTGGTGATTTACGAACTGCTCATTCGGGATTTTACCGAAGAACATACCTTTAAAGCCGTTCGCGAAAAACTGGATTACCTCGAAGATTTAAACATAAATGTGCTGGAACTGATGCCGGTAAACGAGTTTGAAGGCAACAGTAGTTGGGGTTACAACCCGTCGTTTTATT
>CAZCPH010000489.1:0-2864 GCA_964500105.1 uncultured Mariniphaga sp.
TGTACCAGCCTTCTCTCAATACATTTACAGAATATTCCAGCCATTCGCCAGGCATCGTGTTTCCCACATGAAACCCTTCACCCAGACGGTCGTAAATATCCACACCAACATCAGTCCGGTATTTTCCGGCAAGGTTAATACCATCAATATCGTGGTAGGTAAATCCTTCGCCACCTTCATCAAAATCTTCAGCTTCAACTATGCCGGGGATGACATGCAACGTATCGTTGAAAGGCGTTCTCACCGGTCGTGTCCACTCGGGAAAAAATACCCTTACCGGTTGAGAGTAGAGGTCGGTTGTGTCAGTGTAATGTGCAATGATGCGAAAATCGTAATACTTGTTTACTGCCGGTTTTTCCAGGTTGTACGAACGGCTTTCGGGCGAAAGGGTTGCAAGCGTTGAAAAGTGTCTTTGCGTGGCAGGTTTATATTGTACCAAAAAGCTGTCGTGGTCTGCAGTATAGGGTGACCAGCTTACCTGAACAATGGAATCCTGGTAAACCACTGCAAACGGTTTGGGCGATTTGGCGGTAGTGGATATCAAAATGTCTTTTATTTCGTTCCAGTCGTGTTGCTGGCGTTCCATAATTCTGAAATCGCCGCCGTCGTCCCATGCCAGTGGCGCGAAACCGTATTTGTCTGAAAGTTCCATATAAGCCCTGTAATGGCGCATGCGCGAATTGTAGTCTCCTTTGTTAATGGCTCCGAATTCTCCCAGAAAAACAGGAACATTGTTTTCGTCAGACCAATCGGCCACTGTTTTAAATTTCCGGTCCAGTTCGTTGTAATCGGCTGAAGAGCCCCAGTTGCCCTGGCCTTCGAGTCCAAACAAATAGGGGTCGTAGGAGTGAAATGAGCCAATCAGGTAATCGTCGTCGGGAATGGCAGCGGTTATCAGTTCATCGGAGCCACCCCAGTTGTGTCCCTGAAAAATGACCAGCCGCGTTGGGTTGGTTTTTCTGATAACGGACAGCACCCGTGCATGCAAATCATCGTTTTCGGCCCGGGATAGTCCGTAGGGTTCGTTTATGATTTCGAACAGAAGCTTTTCCGATTTATCTTTGAAACGGGTTGCTATCTGCGACCAGATGCTGTCGAACCGGGCTTTGTTGGCTTCGCTGTAATCCGATTTTATCCACTCTTCGTGATGGGCGTTGATGACGATAAAAAGTCCGCGTTGCAACCCCCAGTCCACCACCTGTTCAATCCGGTTCAGCCAGTAATCGGTTATTTTGTAGGGCGGAGTTTTCCCGGTGTACCCGTCCCAGCGCACCGGAATGCGCACCACGTCGAACCCGGCATCTTTGTATAAATCAAAATAGTACTCTTCAGCTTTGGGGTTATTCCAGCCTGCTTCGGTTGGCGGTTCGTGGGTGTTGCCCAGGTTGATCCCCTTTTTCATTTGTGTAACGGCATCAAAAGGGGTAATTTGTGCAATGCCGTGCTGAAGGAAACTTCCCAAAAAAAGAAAAAGGAAAAGGATTGCAGCGAATCGGTACATGATACATGGTATTAAAAAATAAGAGCCTGATAAACAGGCTCTTATTTGTTCTATTGTAGTTAAAAGTCAATTACCTTTTAATGGCTTTATAGCGGCCAAGTAATTGATTGTCATTGCTGATTACAATCAGGTACATGCCTGAAGGCTGTCCTTCAAGAGAAACTGTTTCCAGGCTTCGTGCTACTTTCACATCGCGTACGAGTGCACCGGTTCCGTTGAATACCTGAATTCTGTTACCCTGTTCAACACCGCTCACATTCAGTTTGCCGGTTGTCGGGTTCGGATAGATTTCAATCTGATTCCTGCTCATTACTTCGGTGGATGTTACACCCAGATGATACATCACAACGATTTTTCCATCGGCTGAGGTTACTTTAACCATATCGCCAACATTAATGTCGCCAGAAGTTTTTTCGTTTCCGTCAGCATCAACAACTACTGCTGTTGCACCCCATGACGGAGTTATTCTGGAATAGAAGTCGGCTACTGTTGTGGTTCCCGGAACACCAGTGATCTGGTAATTCACCTGATCAACATTGTACAAGTTCGATAAAACGTAAGCCAGGTAAACCGGATTCTGAATCAGTTCGTTGCGCAACATGGCCAGGTGATAAACCCGTGTTACCAGGCCATTGCCTGAAGTTACCACAATTTTGTCGTCTTCATACAAGCCCCCCGCAGTTCTTTCGTTGCCTAATTTGTCAACTATTTTTACAGTTGCATTCAGCGCCGGAACAACGTTGGCAAGGAAAGCCGGAACAGTGGTACCTCTTGGAACATAATGTACCAGGTTTTCGGCTTGAGAAACGCTGTAAACGTCGGAGAGGATAAAGGCATCATTTTCTGATGAACTTGGAACCAGCTGGTAAACTATTCGGGCAATGCCGTCTTCTGCAACAACATCGAGGAAAATATTGGCATTTACAGTTACGTTTACGTATGCGGTATCAAAATTCAGTCGTTTTAATGAAACATATGCACCGTCTCCATCAACAACAGTGAGAGTTGCACCATCTGGTACATTAATGTTATTTAATACTGTACTTAACTGTGTACCATAGTCAAAACCTTTAATGAATCCGGTGCCGTCTTCAGCTATTTCTGAAACGCTTTTGGGTTCATTTTCAATTTCAACAGTGTACAGTGTAGAAGTAAGCACTGCATCTGAACTTAACCCTTCATCAGTTACATCTAAAATGTATTTTGTCATTCCGCTGCCTATGGCAGGTAAAACAACCAACGTATCGTTAACATTCAGAATATCTTCACCTTCCAGAACAGAACCATCAGAGCTGGATTTTACTGTTAAAACTTGCTCTTCATATTTCTTTTCCAGTTTTGCCAGAAACTCGTTTACAGTAGT
>CAZCPH010000490.1:0-2861 GCA_964500105.1 uncultured Mariniphaga sp.
ATTATAACCGGCACCAGTGCCATATACGAATAGGCTGCAATGGCAATGGGTCCCAAAAGATGCGGAGCCAGCTTAATGGTGGTGTAAATGGCAGTTGGTCCGTCGGCACCGCCGATAATTCCCAGCGATGCGGCTTCATTCATATTAAAACCAAGAAGAATGGCACCAATCAACACGGTAAAAATTCCAATTTGTGCCGCTGCGCCAAAAAAAGCCAGGCGCAGGTTGCGTAACATCGGACCGAAGTCGGTCAATGCACCCACACCCATAAAAATGATGGGCGGCAGAAACCCGGTTTTTATGAGCGAATAGTACAAGAAATTGAGAATACCGTATTCACTTGCTATCTCAAACAGGTTTTTGTACCGGCCATCTCCCAGTTCAATGTTCGATGCATCAACAATCCCCATTTCGGCTCCGGGAAAATTGGCCACCAACACCCCAAAACCAATGGGAACAAGCAACAACGGTTCATATTTCTTTTTTATACCCAGGTACAACAGCACAAAGGCAATAATCCACATAATGACAGTCTGGTAATTAATGGCACCAAACGCTGTCATTTCAAATAAATTTGAAAAAATATCCTGCATGTTGCTATTGCAATTTTATGATTACGTCATCTTCGTCAACCGCATCGCCATTGTTCAGACATATTTCCACAATTTTCCCCGAATCTTCTGTAACAATAGCGTTGTAGGTTTTCATGGATTCGATATATCCTACCACATCGCCTGACTTTACAATATCTCCTTGTTTTACAGCTGTCTCCGAAGGATCTTTAGTCAAAAAGAATTTTCCTTCGAGAGGAGCAATAATCTCCTTAAAGCTTCCCGGAACAGATTCCGGTTTACTTTCTGCCGGTTTTTGTATTTCTTTGGCGGCCTGGGCAACATCTTTAACCTCTGCATCATCGTAGGAAACAGTTACCTTATACTTTTCGCCATTCACATCGATATGAAGTGATTTGGGTGCAAATCCGGAAGCAGCTGGAACAGCTGGAGCTGAAGCCGGAACCTTGGCCTGTTCTTTCTTCGCCTTCAATTTGGCCAGTTCTTCTTCGAAAGCAGCCTTTGCCTGTCCTGACTTATAAGCACGATATTGCTCGGGATGCATGGCCAGTTCGAACAGCTCTTCGTCATCGGGCCCGAATTCCCAATTGTTTTGTTTCATTTCTGCACGGAATTCATCCAGTTTATCCGGGTACTCCTCCTGCGGGTCTCCTGTAAAAAATTCACGCCCCTGTTTTGCCGCCATCTCTTTAATTTCGGGAGCTACTTCTCCAGGCAGTTTTCCCGATTTTCCCAGAATCATATCCCATATGTTATCAGCAATCATCGACCAGCGTTCCTTACCTTTTTCCATCTGAATAACATTGAACAACGCCAGGTTTTTCACGTACTGCGAAAACGGCGTAACCAATGGCGGATAACCCACTTTTGGCCACACGTAAGCCACTTCGTCGAACAGCTTAATCATCAGGTCATCCTGCGTAATTTCAGGTTTGCCGTGTTTTTTGTACCATTTGTTGAGGCTTTTCTGATTGTCGCGCAGGTCGTTCATGAGTGAACCCATCATTCCGCCGGGCAGTCCGGGAGCGATTAACAGCGAATTTAACTGACGATTTCTTTCAGGAATATAGAAACCCAGAAAATCATCCATAAATTCCTGTGTCAGCGCCCGGGCTTTCATGTAAGCTTTCATGTTGATGTCGGGAACACTGAACCCGGCATCTTTAAGCATTTCACGCACCATTAGCACATCGGCGTGCCCAGTTCCCCAGGCAAGAGGTTCCATACCCACATCGATAATTTCACAGCCGGCACGGGCCACTTCCAGAATGGAAGCAGGCGTAAAACCTGGTCCGGTTTGACCATGGTACTGCAGCAAGGTGTTGGGATGTTTTTCCTTGATGTACTTTACAATTTTCCCCAGCCAGGCCGGACGTCCGATACCGGCCATATCTTTCAGGCAAATTTCATCGGCGCCGTTTGCTATGAGTTCGTCTGCGAGGTCGCAGAAATATTCAACTGTATGCACAGGCGAATAGGTCAGACTCAATGTAGCCTGCGAAATCATTCCGGCATCTTTGGCATATTTTATTGATGCACTGATATTTCGCGGATCATTTAATCCGCAAAAACTTCGGGCAATGTCTGTTCCCTGCGCTTTTTTCACTTTGTAAAAAAGTTTCCGCACATCTGCAGGTACCGGGCTCATACGCAATCCGTTCAGCGAACGATCGAGCATATGTGTTTCAATTCCTGCTTCTTTAAATGGTGCTGTCCACTCGCGAACACTTTTGTTGGGATTTTCACCAAAAAGCAGGTTAATTTGTTCGAATCCGCCGCCATTGGTTTCCACACGGGCAAAACAGCCCATATTAATAATTTCGGGTGCAATGCGAACCAGTTGATCGGCTCGCGGCACATACTTTCCGGCGCTTTGCCACATGTCGCGGTAAACTAAACTGAATTTGATTTCTCTTGCCATGATTATGATATTTTATATTATTCTTTTTCGATTTTAGTCACTTTTCCTTTTCCGCCCGTTACGGTTTCAACAGCAGCAATAATAGCTGCCACTGTTCCGGCCGGAAGCGAAACCGGACCTTTTCCGCTCTTACCGGCAGATTGCGGCAACGGCCAGAATCTGTTAGTTATGCTGATAAGCAAATTTCCAACCACCACCACCAGTCCAAGAATGATTAAAACCGTAACCATTCCGGTTATAAGAATTGAAAATGCATCTCCTAAAATATTTTCCATATTGTTTCTTTGTAAAAATAAAATTCCACTTTACAACGCCTTGGCTGCAAGATCTTAAAAAACAGGTTATACGTTATTGTTTAAAAAAAGTGA
>CAZCPH010000491.1:0-2840 GCA_964500105.1 uncultured Mariniphaga sp.
TTTTTTAAATGACGTATCGAACAGGCCGTGTTTTTTATATACTTCTTTGCGGAGGAACAGGGTGGGGTGTGGGGGCTTTCGCCAGTGGGCGGACAAGTCCATTCATGGCGCACGTTTTTGGTGTGGAACGGTATGCTTTGCCAGAAGTCAGAAGTCTGACCTCTCATCCTACAGATTGTAGAGTTGAATTTCTGGCAGAAATTTAAAATCTTTTAGGTTGTAGGTAAAGAGTTTAAAATTGAAGGTAATAGCTGTTGCGGCAATAATTGCATCAGGAATTAATAAACCGTGGCTTAAATAATATTTCTCTGCAAGATTTATAGCGAGTTTAGATGTGACGTCGTTAAAATGGATGATATTATAATTTTAAATTTTCCGCTTTAATTTTAATAATTCATTTTTATTTCGTGTTCCCTGAATCAGTTCCATAAAAGTAATTGATGGAATTAAAAGGTTTTCCAATCCAATTTTCTGAAGGATTTCGATGGTTTGTTCATCTCCTTTTAGCCATGCGATTAAAATATTTGTGTCGCAAAGAATTAATTCCTTTTCCATGCTTTTGCGCGTATTTCTTCCAATGATACAGGGTTATTCGTCCAAATTCCGGAAAAGTCATTTATTGAAGGTTTTTCTACAGCCCATTCAATAGGAGGATTGTCAACCTCTTTGAGATGTTTTTTCTTTTTTTTATTTACTGAAACTTCTTTTACAAAATTGAATTTTTCAAGAAGTTTAATAAAAAAAGATACATTCTCTTGTCCTTCGATTTTTATAGTAACGGTATCCATTTTTTAATTTTTTAAAATAAATTCATATTAAAACAAACAAATATAAATAATTTGAAAGACTTTTTTGAAAACATACCTACGCGTCTGGTATTGTTTGACTGGGATGAGGGATTGGCACTCTTAAAAGGGAACCTTCCTTTTTTTGGAGAGAACGGTTCCTTTTAGCAACATTTTATTTCGTGCTGAATATTGACCACCCCCACCGGGCCTTCTATAACCCAACGGCCCGGCGTCCCTTTTTCCATAGGTCCGAAGGACTCCTACGGAGAATACCTTCGGTGCTTTAAAAGGAGGGGAAAGTTCGTAGCAGGGATTTTCTATTGGATTTCAAAATAAAATGGTTAGTACGGATTTGAAATGGCATGGATTAAAAATCCGCTCAAAATCTTCGATTTTATTTCACAGGGGGGGGCCCAAGACCTTCGGCGGGGTAAACCCGTGGAATGATGCTTTGCATCAAAATTTTCAATTTTATTCCACAGGGACAGGTCAGAGTGAGACCCTCACTAAGTTTGCTGCGATATTCCGCCTCAAGCGAGGCACAGCGGGGTTTATTTCGGAAACTTTTTGTAAATATCTTTTCTGTGGGCAAATGCAACAAAAATGGCAACATTGTTTTCAATTATAATCCCGATGCGATAATTGCCTGTACGAATTCTGTATGCTGATTTGTGACCTGATATTTTTTTAAGGTTACTTATGTCGTTAATGGTTTGGGCCGCTGAAACTTTATGAACACACTCAAGAATTGCTTTTGCCAGATTTTTATCTTTTACCTTTTTAAAATCATGCTCAAAAGCCTTTTTAAACTTAAATTCCATTATTCTGCCAGTTTTTCCAGTTCTTTAAGAAAAGCTTCTTTTTCTTGTTCTGAAAGCAAATCAGACTGGTAATTGGTTTTCATTTTTTCCAATAACTCCTGGTCATCTTCAAGAATATCAATTCCCCGGTATTTTTGGGCCATAACACGGGCTGTTTCAATCAGTGCTTTTCCGGCTTTAGTCCGTTCATTTATTTTAATGGTAACCATATCGTTTGTTTTTAGCAAAATTAATAAAAATTGTGACAGCCGGTGTTATCTGCCCAGCGGTTTCCCCCGTAGGGATAAACCCGTGGGGATAAAGAACCGCCTGGCGGGTGGGGAAGGTATTTCAATCCTGTTGGATTGCACACCGATTGCACCGAAGCCGCATAGAGATTCTTCCATAGGAATCGCTTCGCGGCTATGGAAGAATCGCTTCGCGGCTTTGGAAGCATTTCTTTGGGACAACTTTGCGCCAGCTAAGAAAATAATATTACCGAACAGGAAAAAGTTTTGATTTTAAAATTCATTAGTTAATGAAAACTAAGGGAAATAAGTGTAGATATCCGATCGGTGATCAAAAGCAGCCAGTACTATTTTGCCATCTTTAATGGCAACACCAATTCGGTAGTCGCCCATTCTTATTCTGTAAAAATTTTTAAATCCTTTGAGTTTTTTGATATTTCGAATTTCACTAATATTTCGGGCCTGTTGAATGTCCCGAATTATTTTCGAAAGTGCAGCCCGAGTTTTTTTATTCTGGCATTTGTCAACCTGTCTGCCAAATTTTTTAGTAATCTCAATTTGCATGGTTACTTCTTCAACTCAAGCGATGAAAGAAAACCGGCTTTTTCTTCTTCGGCCATTAAACCCGACTCTAGTCCTTCTTTAATGGAATAATACATACCAATATCTTCTGCCTCTTCTGACGATATCTTCCGGGCCGAGAAGTTTAATTTTTTTGCCAGTTCCAAAAGTAACTTTGCATTTGATTTTGAGTCACCTTTTAATACTATTGTTTCCATCTTATTCAGTAAAAAAATAAATTCATCGAAAATACAAACAAATATAAAGAATTTTCGCAGTAGCAGGCAGTTGCTATCGGATTTCAAAAATCAAAGGGTAGCATGAATTTCCCCTTCCGGCTTTTGTAAACTGAGCTGGTGATTTTGGATCACCTGCTCAATTATCTTACTATTCAGCCCCATTGGGATAAACAGGTGGACTTTGAGCCACCAGCTGAAGGAATT
>CAZCPH010000492.1:0-2834 GCA_964500105.1 uncultured Mariniphaga sp.
CTTCGTGGTGGGCAATGATGGCAATTCCGACTCATACGGCGGAATTATGAAAATTGACCAGGAGCAGGTGCAGCTGATGAAACGTCGAGGTGGTGTTGGTCACGACCTCTCGCACATAAGGCCAAAAGGTTCGCCGGTAAAAAACTCGGCGTTAACTTCCACAGGAATTGTTCCGTTTATGGAACGTTACTCCAATTCAACCCGCGAAGTGGCGCAGGACGGTCGCCGCGGTGCGCTCATGCTTTCGGTTTCCATTAAACACCCCGATTCAGAAAGCTTCATCGATGCCAAACTGGAACAGGGAAAGGTCACCGGAGCCAATGTTTCGGTAAAAATTGAAGACAATTTCATGAAAGCTGTTGAAGAGGGAAAAAACTACGAGCAAGCTTACCCCATCTACGCCAAAAAACCGGTTTACAAAAAGGAAATCGATGCCGGAAAATTGTGGGACAAAATTGTTAAAAATGCCTGGCAGTCGGCTGAACCGGGAATCCTCTTCTGGGATACCATCATTAAAGAATCGGTACCCGATTGTTATGCTGATTTGGGCTACCGTACCGTGTCCACAAACCCATGTGGCGAAATACCTTTGTGCCCATACGACAGCTGCCGGCTGCTGGCCATCAATCTCTATTCCTATGTTGAAAATCCGTTCACACCCAAGGCCAAATTCAACTTTGAACTGTTCAAAGAGCATATTCACTATGCACAACGCATAATGGACGACATCATCGACCTGGAACTGGAAAAAATAGACGCCATCCTCGAAAAAGTGAATGCCGACCCTGAAGAAGAAGAAATCAAAGCAGTTGAAAAGAGATTGTGGGAAAACATCCGCAAAAAAGCACAGGAAGGTCGCCGCACAGGAATAGGTATAACCGCCGAAGGTGATATGCTGGCAGCACTTGGCCTGCAATACGGCAGCGACATTGCTACCGATTTCTCGGAAGAAATTCACAAAACTGTGGCACTGGAAGCCTACCGGTCATCTGTTTACCTGGCTAAAGATCGCGGACCATTTGCCATTTACGATACCGAAAGGGAAAAAAGCAATCCGTTTATCAACCGGTTAAAAAATGCTGATACCACCCTTTACGAAGAAATGACCAAATATGGCCGCCGCAACATTGCTTTGCTGACCATTGCGCCAACCGGAACCACCAGTCTGATGACACAAACCACCTCGGGCATTGAGCCGGTATTTCTTCCGGTTTACAAACGGCGCCGTAAGGTCAATCCGAACGACAAAGACGTACGGGTTGATTTTGTGGACGAAGTGGGCGATCACTGGGAAGAGTTCATCGTATTTCACCACAAATTTAAAACCTGGATGGAAGCCAACGGCCACGACACCAACCGGGAATATTCCCAGGAAGAACTGGACGAACTGGTTAAAGAATCGCCTTACTACAAAGCCACTTCAAACGATGTGGACTGGTTGTCGAAAGTGCGCATGCAGGGCCGTATTCAGAAATGGGTGGATCACTCCATCAGTGTTACCATCAATCTTCCGTCTGATGCCACCGAGGAACTGGTTGGACAACTCTATTTTGAAGCATGGAAGAGCGGCTGCAAAGGGGTAACCGTTTACCGCGACGGTTCGCGCTCGGGAGTGCTTATTGCCAATAACGGAAACGAAAAGAAAAAAACCGGATTCCCGACCAAACGGCCCGAAAAACTGGAAGCAGAGGTCGTTCGGTTCCAAAACAACAAAGAGAAATGGATTGCCTTTATCGGCCTGATGGATAGCAAACCTTACGAAATTTTCACCGGTCTTTCTGACGATGAAGATGGTATTTTGCTTCCCCGTTCAATAACCGGCGGTTACATTATTAAAAGCTACGACAGCGATGGAAATTCGCGCTACGATTTCCAGTATATAAACAAACGTGGTTATAAAACCACCATCGAAGGGCTTTCGTACAAGTTCAACCCGGTTTTCTGGAATTATGCGAAACTGATTTCGGGAACATTGCGACACGGAATGCCCATTCACAAAGTGGTGGAACTGGTTACCAGCCTGCAGCTCGACAACGAAACCATCAACTCGTGGAAAGCAGGTGTGGCAAGGGCGTTGAAAAAATACATTCCCGACGGAACACTCGCTGAAGATGCTTTGTGTGATGAATGTGGTTCCGACGAAGTGGTGTACCAGGAAGGATGCCTCACCTGCCTGTCGTGCGGCTCGTCAAAATGCGGATAAGAGCCTCTCCCAAAGAGAGGGAAAAAGAAAAAGACCAGAACTTTCTTTCTAAGTTCTGGTCTTTTTTATGTCCGCAAAAATCAAAAAGCTTGTCCGGCAACTGACGGATATAATTCTTTGAAATTTACGCTTCAATCATTTTTTTGTAATCTTCAGCCGACATCAGCGCGTCCAGTTCAGAGGCATCGCCTACTTTTATTTTTATCATCCAGCCTTTGCCGTAAGGGTCTTTATTCACCAGTTCAGGCTCGTCGGCAAGTGCTTCGTTCACTTCGGCAACTTCACCTCCAACCGGCATAAACAAATCAGAAACCGTTTTAACGGCTTCAACTGTCCCAAAAGTTTCGCCTTTGGCCAATTCTTCGCCTTCGGTTTCAATTTCCACAAAAACCACATCGCCCAACTCGCCCTGAGCAAAATCGGTTATGCCAACTGTGGCAGTATCGCCATCAACACGAACCCATTCATGGTCTTCGGTGTATTTCAATTCTGCTGGTATTTTCATTGTTTCAATTTTTAAGTTTTGGTCAAAATTAATACTTTTTACTGAAACCAAACTTCTAATCTGTATTCAAATCCCTGATTTATGTCGTATTTTTGAGCCGAAAACGGAACCGGAAGGTTTAATTTA
>CAZCPH010000493.1:0-2833 GCA_964500105.1 uncultured Mariniphaga sp.
TATCGAAGTAAAAGTTTTGGAAAACGGGAATGTTGTTGGTACAGGAAAAGCAGCCGCCGGACAGGAGGTGCAGGTTGCAGTTCCCAATGCCAAACTCTGGAGCCCTGAGTCACCGTTTTTGTACGATATGGAAGTTGTGGTTTTACGCGATGGAAAGGCTGTTGACGAAGTAAAAAGCTATTTCGGAATGCGCAAAATTTCAACCGCACGCGATGAAAACGGGGTGGTTCGTATGCAACTCAATAACAAGGATTATTTCCATTTTGGTCCGCTCGACCAGGGCTGGTGGCCCGATGGTTTGTACACTGCTCCTACCGACGAAGCTTTGCTTTACGACATCAAAAAAACCAAAGATTTTGGGTTTAACATGATTCGCAAACACGTAAAAGTGGAACCTGCACGTTGGTATTACCATTGCGACCGTGAAGGCATTCTGGTATGGCAGGACATGCCCAACGGCGACCGATCGCCACAGTGGCAAATGCGTAACTATTTCAATGGAAAAGAACTGGAACGCAGTGCCGAGTCTGAAACCAATTTCAGGCAGGAGTGGAAAGAGATTATGGACTTGTGCTACTCCAATCCGAGTGTGGTGGTTTGGGTTCCGTTTAACGAAGCCTGGGGGCAGTTTAAGACGGCCGAAATAGTGGAATGGACCAAAAATTACGACCCATCGCGTTTGATTAATTCGGCAAGTGGTGGAAATCATTACGAGGTTGGAGACATTCTGGATATGCACAACTATCCGAACCCGGTAATGGGACTTTACGATTCAAAACGCGTGAACGTACTTGGCGAATATGGTGGAATCGGTTTGGTGTTGGAAGACCACCTTTGGGAAAAAGACCGCAACTGGGGTTACGTTCAGTACAAAACCTCAAAGGAAGCTACCGATGCCTACATTAAAATGATTGAAACGCTGAAAACGCTTATTCCCAATGCTTACTCGGGAGCAGTGTACACCCAAACTACTGATGTTGAAGTGGAGGTGAACGGATTGATGACCTACGACCGCAAAGTGATTAAACTGGAAGAAGACCGGATTAGAAAGGCCAACCTGGAAATAAGCAACTTTTTTGACGAATAAATTCGGCAGATTAAAATTCAATGAGGTGCAATGATATGCTTTAAAACAATCATTACACCTCATTTTTATGATAACGAAATGAAATTCTTATGAATCAAATTATAAAATCTGCAGGTATACTGATTGCGATTTATTTCTTTCAATTTTCAGTTTCAGGTTGTGATAACAGACAAGCACAGAAATCTGAAGAACCTAAAGTTTACCAAAATCCGATAATAGCAAAAAGTCTTCCCGACCCAACAATTATAAAGGCAGAAGACGGTTTTTTCTATTTGTACGCCACCGAAGATATCCGCAACACGCCCATTCACAAATCGAAAGATTTGGTGAGCTGGGAATTTGTGGGCACCGCATTTACCAATGAAACCCGGCCCGATTTTGAACCCAAAGGCGGATTGTGGGCACCTGATATCAATTACATCGACGGGAAATATGTGCTTTTCTATTCCATGTCGGTTTGGGGCGGTGAGTGGACCTGCGGAATAGGTGTGGCCACCAGCAATTCGCCAGAAGGACTGTTTACCGACAACGGAAAACTGTTTCGTAGCAACGAGATTGAGGTGCAAAATTCCATCGACCCGTTTTACATTGAAGAAGACGGAAAACATTACCTGTTCTGGGGAAGTTTCAGGGGAATTTATGCCATTGAACTCAGCAGCGACGGATTGGCGCTGAAACCGGGCGCCGAAAAACAGCAGATTGCCGGAACAGCGTACGAAGGTGTTTACATTCATAAAAAAGACGGTTGGTATTACCTGTTCGCCTCCATCGGCTCGTGCTGTGAAGGGATTAACAGTACATACACCACCGTTGTAGGACGTTCCGAAAATTTGTTCGGTCCTTACAGAAACAAAGCCGGCCAAAGTATGATGGACAATCACCACGAAGTGCTTATACGCGGAAACGACCGGTTTGTGGGTACCGGCCACAATTCCGAAATCGTAAAGGACGATGCCGGCAGCGACTGGTTTTTTTACCACGCCGTGGACAAAAACAATCCGCAGGGCAGAGTACTCATGCTCGATGAAATTCAGTGGCAAAACGGCTGGCCTTTTGTGGAAAATGATGGTCCATCAAAAGAATGGAAGAAACCTGAATTTAATTAAAATTGTAAGGAATTCTTCATGTCTTTGTGTCTTTACGAGTGTTCACCCAATTTTATTGGGCATAATGAGTAAATGACAGAGATGCTGAAACAAGTTCAGCATGACGTTCCAAGGTAACTTACAACCTTTATTAAACGCGTCACCCTCCGCCAAGCGATTCCTACGGAAGAACTTGTTTCAGGGTCTAATGTATAAATATGTCATTGGCAGAAAAACAACTGATAAACAACTTAAAATGAAAGCAAAACAACTTTTCACTTTACTGATTACGGGACTGATTCTAATCAGCTGCGGACAAAAGAAGCAGGAATTGCAGTTCGACAATCCGCTTCCCGTCGAGTTTGGCGACCCCTACATTTTAAAAGCTTCTGACGGAATGTATTACATGATTGGCACCGGCGGAGTAAAAGACGGTTTCAAAATGTATTCGTCAGCCGATTTAAAGGAATGGACTGACGAAGGACGGATTTACCAGGGAAATACCGATACTTCCTGGTGCGTGGCCAATTTCTGGGCGCCGGAACTGTATGAGCACAAAGGAAAATTTTACCTCTTTTACAGCGCCGACTGGCGTGAAAACCCCAATAACGAACTGGAAAATTTCAGGATTGGCGTTGCTGTTTCCAATACCCCTACCGGG